>NZ_JBBGYS010000015.1:0-126818 GCF_037479595.1 Pseudomonas sp. MYb541
ACTGCCTATGCAAATGCCTGCTCAAGCGCCACACCCGCGCCGGTCAACCCGGAATACGGCGCGGTCACCAACCACACCGGAATGCCTTTGAAGTAGTCGCTCATGCAGCCTTTGTCGGCGAAACTCTTGGCAAAGCCGCTGTTGATAAAGAAGTCGGCAAACCTCGGTATCACCCCGCCCACGATGTACACGCCACCGCGTCCACCGGTGGTCAGTACATTGTTGCCGGCAACGCGGCCCAGCCAGATGCTGAACTGGTCCAATACTTCCATCGCCACTGGGTCGCCGGCCAGGCCTGCGGCCGTGATGGCCTCGGGGGTTTCCAGTACCGGCGTGTGGCCGTCGACCGCGCAAATGGCACGGTACAGACGCGGCAAGCCGCCACCGCTCAAGGCGGTTTCGGCGCTGACGTGGCCGATCTCAGTGTAGATGTGCTGCCACAGCTGGGTTTCACGCGGGCTGCTGAGGGGCAGGTCGACATGCCCGCCCTCCCCAGGCAACGCCGCAAAACGGCCAGCGCCGAGGTCCAGCAGCGTCCCGACACCCAGGCCAGTGCCAGGGCCAATCACTACCGCCGGGCGCAATGGCTCTGGCGTACCCTCGCAGACCACGCGGAATTCGTCGGGCTTGAGGCGGGTCATGCCCAAGGCCATGGCCGAGAAGTCATTGACCAGCAGCAGTTCATCGACCTGCAACGTCTTGCAAAACGCAGTCTTGCTCAGGCGCCAGTGATTGTTGGTGAATTTAAATTCATCGCCGCTTACCGGCCCGGCCACCGACAGGCACACCGCACCGATGTCGCCGATTTCCAGGCCTTCCTCCTTGAGGTAAACCTTGATCGCGTCTTCAGGGCTGGAGTGATCCGCCGTGGCATGCACGCGGATCGAATGCAGTTCCTGATCGCGCCACAACGCAAAACGGGCGTTGGTGCCCCCGATATCACCGACCAGCGCAAGCTTCACTTAAGCGTCTCCAAGGCAGAGGTAAAGGCGCTGGCGCCCTGCTCTGCGGAGCTTGCGGCCAAGCGCATAAATGCAAACAGCTCGCGACCGGCCCCCACGTTATTGCCCAACAGGCCCGTGGCAGGCGCGCGCGCTGCGAATTCGTCGGCGTCCACCTTAAGCTCCAAGGTGCCCTTCACGCCATCCACGCGAATGATATCGCCATCGCGCACCCGCGCCAGTGGCCCGCCGCTCTGGGCTTCGGGGTTGACGTGGATCGCGGCGGGGATCTTACCCGACGCGCCGGACATACGCCCGTCTGTTACCAGTGCGACTTTGAAGCCACGGTCCTGCAACACGCCGAGGAACGGCGTCATCTTGTGCAATTCGGGCATGCCATTGGAGCGCGGGCCCTGGAAGCGCATGACGGCCACGAAGTCTTTTTCCAACTGACCGGCCTTGAACGCGTCGGCCAGGTCTTGCTGGTCCTGGAACACCACCGCCGGCGCTTCAACAATTTGATGTTCCGGAGCCACGGCAGACACTTTCATCACGCCGCGACCGAGGTTGCCTTCCATCACACGCAAGCCACCTTCCGGCGAGAACGCACGGGCCACGGGACGCAGGATGCTTTCGTCGAGGCTTTCGATCGGGCCGTCGCGCCAGATCAGCTCGCCGTCGACCAGGAACGGTTCCTGGGTGTAGCGGCTCAGGCCTTTGCCAGCCACGGTGTTGACGTCCTCGTGAAGCAGGCCGGCTTCGAGCAGCTCGCGGATCAGGAACGACATGCCGCCCGCCGCCTGGAAGTGGTTGATGTCGGCCTTGCCGTTTGGATACACGTGGGACAGGGTCGGCACCACCTCGGAGAGGTCAGCCATGTCGTCCCAGGTGAGAATAATGCCCGCCGACATGGCGATCGCCGGCATGTGCAGGGTGTGGTTGGTCGAACCACCGGTGGCGTTGAGGGCGATGATGGAGTTGACGATGGATTTCTCGTCGACGATCTCGCCGATCGGCATGAAGCTGCCGTTGGCCTTGGTCAGGCGGGTGACCTGGTGCGCGGCTTCGCGGGTCAGCGCATCGCGCAGCGGCGTGTACGGGTTGACGAACGAGGCGCCCGGCAGGTGCAGGCCCATCACTTCCATCAGCAACTGATTGGTGTTGGCGGTGCCGTAGAAGGTGCAGGTGCCAGGGCTGTGGTAGGACTTCATCTCCGATTCCAGCAGCTCTTCGCGGGTGGCCTTGCCTTCGGCGTAGCGCTGGCGCACGTCGGCTTTCTGCTTGTTGGAAATGCCCGACGGCATCGGGCCGCCCGGTACGAATATCATCGGCAAGTGGCCGTAGCGCAGCGCGCCCATCATCAGGCCGGGGACGATCTTGTCGCAAATGCCCAACATCAGCGCGGCATCGAACATGTTGTGGGACAGCGCTACCGCCGTGGACATGGCAATGACTTCACGGCTGAGCAGGCTCAGCTCCATGCCAGGCTCGCCCTGGGTCACGCCGTCACACATGGCGGGGGTGCCGCCGGCGAACTGGCCGACCGAGCCGACTTCGCGCAGGGCTTTCTTGATCTGTTCAGGGAAATGTTCGTACGGCTGGTGCGCCGAGAGCATGTCGTTATATGACGAAACAATTGCCACGTTGGCGGCATTCATCATGCGCAGACTATTTTTATCTTCAGTGCCGCAACCGGCCACGCCGTGGGCGAAGTTGGCGCATTGCAGCTTGCCGCGCATCGGACCGTCGGTGGCTGCACCGCGAATGAGCGCAAGGTAGGCCTCGCGGGTGGCGCGGCTGCGGGCGATAAGCCGTTCGGTGACCTCAAGAACGCGGGGATGCATGTGTAGAACTCCAGGCTAACGGATGTGGCGACCTGAGTGTCTATGCTGATCAAACGCCCGCAGCGCATGGGATGGCAGGGAGTCGTTTGGATCATCGGACCAGTTGATTCAGGTCACTCGTTGTAGATTGAACAAAATATTGCCACTAAAAAGGCTTGTTTTCTATTTTTATGCGAATAATCTTGTAATTCTTACAACAAATCGACGACAGGCACTCTCCAATGACTCTTCGTATCGCAATCAATGGTTTTGGCCGTATCGGCCGTAATGTCCTGCGCGCACTGTATACCCAAGGCTACCGCCAGGATTTGCAGATCGTCGCCATCAACGATCTGGGCGACAGTTCGATCAACGCCCACCTGCTCAAATACGACACCGTGCATGGCACTTTCGAAGCAGAGGTCGCCCACGATCAGGAAAGCCTGACCGTCAACGGTGACCGGATTGCCGTCAGTGCCATTCGCAACCCAGCCGACCTGCCGTGGGCTGCACACAAGATCGACGTGGTGTTCGAATGCACCGGCCTGTTCACCGACCGTGATAAGGCTGCCGCCCATATTACCGCCGGCGCGCGCAAGGTGATCATTTCCGCACCGGCCAAGGGCGCGGACGCGACCGTGGTCTATGGCGTCAACCACGACATTCTGCGTCAATCCCACCAGATCATCTCCAACGCTTCGTGCACCACCAACTGCCTGGCGCCTGTGGCTCAAGCGCTGCACCGCGAGCTGGGCATCGAAAGCGGCCTGATGACCACGATTCACGCCTACACCAACGACCAGAACCTGACCGACGTCTACCACACCGACCCGTATCGTGCGCGTTCGGCCACCCAGAACATGATCCCGAGCAAAACCGGCGCCGCTGAAGCCGTCGGCCTGGTGCTACCGGAACTGGCGGGCAAGCTGACCGGCATGGCGGTGCGTGTACCGGTGATCAACGTGTCGCTGGTGGACCTCACCGTGCAACTGAAGAAAGAAGCCACTGCCGAACAGGTCAACGCGCTGCTCAAGGATGCCAGCCAGCATTCGAAGATTCTGGGTTACAACACCCTGCCGCTGGTTTCCAGCGACTTCAACCACAACCCGTTGTCGTCGATCTTCGATGCCAATCACACCAAAGTCAGCGGCAAGTTGCTGAAAGTGCTGGCTTGGTATGACAACGAGTGGGGCTTCTCCAACCGTATGTTGGATAACTGCCTGGCGCTATGTAACGCCGAATAATCTTGTTTGCTCGGGACTTTGTGGGAGGGGGCTTGCCCCCGATGGCAGTGGATCAGTCACACTTAAGTTGACTGGCCCATCGCTATCGGGGGCAAGCCCCCTCCCACATTGGTTTGTGTAGAGCATGAGAAAAATAGCCACTTGCCATTTGCGTTGATGATAAGCATTATCATTAACTGCAAACCGGTCTGGTATCACTGTGAGCCAATCTCGCTTCAACCATGTCTTTCTCACCCAACGGGTGATTCTGCTTCGCACCTTGCAGCGGATGGTGAATAACCACAGCACCGCCGAGGACCTGTTGCAGGAAACCTACCTGCGCGTCACTCGGGCCCTGAGCGAGCGGCCGATCGATCACCTTGAACCCTTCGTCTTTCAGACGGCGCGCAACCTGGCGCTGGACCATCTGCGTGCGCGCAAGATCCAGGCCCGCACGCTGCAGGAAGATGTTCCGCTGGATGTCCTGCAAAGCGTCGCCGCCCCCATCAGTACCCCCGAAGATGCCACCCAGGCCGAGCAAATGCTCGAAGCCCTGAGCGTCAGCCTCGGCCAGTTGAGCGCCCGCCAACAACAGATCTTCATCCTCAGCCGCCTGCATGGTTGCAGTTACCAGGAGATCGCCGATCAGTTGGAAGTGTCCTTGAGCACCGTGCAAAAGGAACTCAAATTGATTATGGCTATCTGCGTAGGTGTGGCCGAACGGCTGGATCGGCCTTAAGCTTCACCCGACAGAAGCGTCGATCCCAGCTGCAAGAAAGTTGAATAGAACGTGGCGAAGACCCGAGGAACACCGTGACGGACCCGAATAAACTGCGCCCTCTAGAGCTGGCTCATGAGGTGTTGCAAGACACGGCCATGGACCAAGCCCTTGACTGGCTGATCGCCTTGCAGTGCCCGCAACCCGGGCAACAGACCGAATTCGAAGCCTGGCTGGCCAGCGATCCCGCCCACGTCCACGCCTTCGCCAAGGCCCAGGCCGCCTGGGGGGGCGCGCCGGTTCAGAGTGCCGCCGTCGCACTGGCCGTACCGCGCAAGCCCAGCGCCTGGCGCCGCATCAAACCGCATTGGAAACCGCTGGCCACCGCCGCTGTGCTGCTGATCGGCCTGTTCAGCTTCAGCAACCTGCCGGTGCGTCTGCAAGCCGACCACCTCACCGTGGTGGGCGAACGCCAGCGCCTGCAACTGGATGACGGCTCCAAAGTGTTGCTGAACACCAACTCGGCATTTTCCAGCAGTATCAAGGACCATCAGCGCCTCGCCCGCCTGTACCAGGGCGAGGCGTTTTTCGAAGTCGTGCCCAGCCACGGCCTGCCCCTGGAAATCGACGCCGGCCCCGTGCGCGCCAGCGTGCGCGACACCGCTTTTGCCGTGCGTTACCTGAATGGCGAAGCCCAAGTGCAAGTGCAACGCGGCGATGTCGACCTGAGCAACACTTTCAACGATGCCCGCGTGCGCCTGCGCGCTGGGGAAAGTATCCGCATCGGGCCCAAGGGTTTTGGCCAGCCGGCCAAGCTGGACGCCAACAAGGATCTGGCCTGGGTGCAAGGCCGGCTGATCTTCGAAAACTGCCCGATGAGCGAAGTGCTCGCCGAGCTGCGCCGTTATTATCCCGGCTGGATCGTCAACACCAATGATCAACTGGCCAGCGTCGCCGTCACCGGCAATTACCGCCTCGACCAGCCCCTGGACGTGGTGCGCTCCCTGGCCCACATCACTTCGGCCAAGCTGTCGGAATACCCGGCGCTGGTGATCTTGAACTAAATGAGAATTATTTTTACTCGATAGCGGAGGATGGTACGTCTCGTCTTAGCCAATGCAACTGATTCCTATTTGTCTCAGTTCGCAACTATAAGATTCGTACCCCGGAGCGCTCTCGATGTCCTCTCGTTTCAACCGCCGGTCCTCTTCGCCCGTCCTGTCCTTGCTGACCGCGGCCATCCTGCTGGCCGGTGCGCCGGTGATGACGGCCACCGCCGCCGAACCTGCTGCACGCAGCCACGGCAACTACAACTTCAGCATCGAGCAACAATCGCTGGTCTCGGCCCTCAACGCCTTTACCGCTGTGACCGGTTGGCAAGTCGGCCTGCCCGCTGAGTTGGGCCAGGGTGTGTCGTCCCCAGGCGTACGCGGCCCGTTGTCGCCGGAAAAAGCTTTGGACCGGCTGTTGGTGGGGACCAACCTGAGCTATCGCAAACTGGGCAGCAACAACATCGTCTTGGAAAAGCGCGCAGCGGGGAGCACCCTCAACCTGTAACAGGTGACCATCAGCGCCACCCGCAATGAGCAGGGCGTGAGCAGCGTACCGAGCACCGTCAGCGTGCATGATCGCGAAGAGCTGGACCGCCAGAACGTGAATACCATCCGTGAACTGGTGCGTTATGAGCCCAACGTTTCGGTAGGCGGTGCCGGTGGCCGCTCGAGCAATTCGGGCTACAACATTCGTGGCATCGACGGCGACCGCATCCTCACCCAAGTGGATGGTGTGGAAGTGCCGGACAACTTCTTCAACGGCCCTTACGCCAAGACCCGTCGCAACTACGTCGACCCGGAAATCGTCAAGCGCGTCGAGATTCTGCGCGGCCCGGCCTCGGCCCTGTACGGCAGCAGCGCCATCGGCGGTGCGGTGAGTTACTTCACCCTCGACCCGGACGACATCATCAAACCCGGCAAGGACGTCGGCGCCCGCCTCAAGACCGGCTACAGCTCCGCCGATGAAAGCTGGCTGACCTCCGGCACCGTCGCCGGACGCGTGCAAGACTTCGACGGCTTGCTGCACCTGAGCCAGCGCAACGGCCATGAGATGGAATCCTATGATGGCAACAACGCCACGGGGCTGGCGCGTACCGGTGCCAACCCCGAGGATGCGCGCACAACCAATGTGCTGGCCAAACTGGGTTGGAATTATGGCGATGACAACCGACTTGGCCTGACTTACGAGAAGTTCAAGGACGATCGCGACGTCAACCTTAAAAATGCCGTGGGCGGCCCATTCACCGGCGGGCGCGGCTTCAACTTCTACCGTGCGCGGTCGGGCAACGACACCATCACCCGCGAGCGTTTTGGTATCGAAAACCGCTTTGCCCTGGACTCGCCGATTGCCGATCAGATCAAGACCAGCCTCAACTACCAGATCGCCAAGACCGACCAGACCACCGCCGAAATCTACCAGCCGTCGCGCCGTGTCTTGCGCACCCGCGAAACCCTTTACGAAGAAAAGCAGTGGGTGTTCGACGCCCAGTTGGACAAGGCCTTCAGCCTGGGTGAAACCGATCACCAACTGACCTATGGCACCACCCTCAAGCAACAGAAAGTCACCGGCTCCCGAGAAGGCGCAGCCAGTTGCCTGGCTGTTGGCGGCGGTTGCACGGCCATCGGCGCGCCCAGTCCGATTGCCAGCGACAGCGTAAAGAAGGCCAGTGACTTCCCGGACCCGACCATCAACACCTACTCGTTGTTCGCACAGGACCAGATCACTTGGGACAAATGGACCTTCCTGCCCGCCGTGCGTTACGACTACACCCAACTCAAACCCAAGTTGACTGAAGAGTTCCTCAACACTGTCGACCCGACGCGGATCTACGCCCACAGTGACAAGGAAAAAACCTGGCACCGTGTGACGCCCAAATTCGGTCTGACCTATGCACTGACGGATCACTACACCTGGTTTGGTCAATACGCTGAAGGCTTCCGCACCCCGTCTGCCAAAGCCTTGTACGGCCGCTTTGAAAACCTGCAGCAGGGCTACACCGTCGAGCCCAACCCCGACCTCAAGCCCGAAAGCAGCAAGGGCGTGGAAACCGGGATTCGCGGCAATTTCGATTCCGGTTCGTTTGATATCGCCGTGTTCTACAACAAATACCGCGACTTCATCGACGAGGACGCCTCCGTCGCCGGTAGTACCTCACAGCAATTCGAAGCCAACAACATCAAGCACGCCACCATCAAGGGGATCGAAGCCAAAGGGCGCCTGAACCTCGATGCATTCGGCGCACCGCAAGGCCTGTACACCCAGGGTTCGGTTGGCTACACCTATGGCCGCAACGATGATAATGGCGAGGCGCTCAACAGCGTCAACCCGCTCAAGGGCGTATTCGGTTTGGGCTACGACCAGGACAACTACGGCGGCCTTTTGAGCTGGACACTGGTGAAAAAGCAGAACCGCGTCGACAGCACCACTTTTCACGCGCCTGACGGCAGCACCACTGGCCCCTTCAAGACCCCAGGCTTTGGCATCGTCGACCTGACCGGTTTCTACAAAGTCACCAACGACGTGACCATCAATGGCGGCCTCTACAACCTCACCGACAAGAAATACTGGAACTGGGACGACGTACGCAGCTACGACGGCGTCGGCGAAGCCGGCGTGACCTCCCCGGCCAACCTCGACCGCCTGACCCAGCCAGGTCGCAACTTTGCGATCAACGTGATCTGGGACATTTAAACCGCCCCTCTCACCTCGTCGAAATTTCATCGACGAGGTGAGGATTTTTTACTGTGCCGCGTCTTCTTGTTCGTCTAGTTGATAACAGCTCTCTTTAGGGCACCCAGGCGCTCCCCTTCTCAAGGACTTTTTCATGACCGCTTCTCCTACCGCAGAACGCCCAAGCCTGCGCTCCCAGCGCCTGAACCAGATCACCAACGAGCCGCATACCAAGCTCGACGCCCTGGTCAAAGCCCACGCGCCGTTCGAAACCCAGGCCAATTTCGCGCGTTTCGTGGTCGCGCAATACCTGTTCCAGTCGGAGCTGGTAGCGCTGTACAACGATGCCGAATTGATCAAGATCGTGCCGGACCTGGCCGCACGTTGCCGCGCCGAAGCCGCCAAGCTGGACCTGGGTGACCTCGACACCGAAGTGCCTGCACCGGTCGCCGGTGCCGTGAAGAATCCGAGCAAGGCCGAAGCCTTGGGCTGGCTGTTCGTGTCCGAAGGCTCCAAACTGGGCGCTGCGTTCCTGATCAAGCGCGCCGTGGGCCTGGGCCTGAGCGAAACCTTCGGTGCCCGTCACCTGGGTGAGCCGGCCGGTGGCCGTGCTGAAGGGTGGAAAAGCTTCACCCGTACGCTCGATGCCCTGGAATTCAGCGCCGAAGAAGAAGCCGCGGTGGAAAAAGGCGCGATCGACGCGTTTGTGCGCTTCACCGTGCTGCTGGAACAGGCGTACGCTAGCGCCCCTGAACTGGCGTAATGTACCGGTCGAAACCGGATCAATGTGGGAGCTGGCTTGCCTGCGATAGCGGTGCGTCAGGTATAGATGCAGTGACTGACACACTGCTATCGCAGGCAAGCCAGCTCCCACACTTGATCGCATTTCAGCTCAGATAATCCGCATTTTCCCTACCAGATAAGCTTCACCATGACCGGCAAAACCCAATCCACCTCGAAAATCGCCCGGATCCTCTTCGGCCTGCTGGCCTACGTCAGCCTGGGCATAGGGTTGATAGCGATTGTCGTGCCGGGGTTGCCCACCACCGAATTCATCCTGCTCGCCGCCTGGGCCGCCACCAAAAGTTCACCGCGCCTCAGCGCCTGGCTGGAAAACCACCGGCTGTTCGGGCCGATCCTGTTCAATTGGCGCAACGGCAAGATCATCGCCCGTCGTGCCAAAGTCAGCGCCACAGTGAGCATGCTGCTGTGCGCCATGTTGATGCTGGTGATGCTCGACCACGGCTGGCCGATCTACCTGGCGATTGCCGGGATGAGCCTGGGCAATCTGTGGATCTGGTCACGTCCGGAGCGGCTTGTAGCGCCCGTATAACGTAGCGTGTAGGGTTTTTTCTACCGCTCATCGCCTCTCTCTCATGAATTGAATCATGACGCCGATGTTTCAGACATAGCGCTGAATGGACTTGGCCTGCACTGCGTGCCTTCCAACAAGTCCATTCGTGAGTGAACCTATGTTCGACACCCTCTCCATTCGCTTGAAAATCGTGCTGCTATCAGGCCTTTGCCTCTTGGGGGTCATCGCACTGATCATCAGCATCAACCTCTACGAAACCAATCAGAACGATCAGCTGATCAGCGATTCAAGCTCGCGAATGCTCACCAACAGTGTGCAAAACCTGCTGCAATCCAAAGCCGCCGAACAGGCCGTGCAATTGCAGAAAACCTTTGGCGAAAACCTGCTGGTGGTGACCGCCCTCGCCGACCAGGTCAAGGACTTGCGCGCCCTGGCGGCCAAGCGTTCGCTGGAGCCTGGCGCGTTGCGGGAAGAACTCAACCAGAGCCTCAAGACCACCTTCGAGCGCAACAGCAAAGTGCTGGGTATCTGGCTCTCATTCGAACCCAATGGACTGGATGGCAAGGACAGCGAATTCATCGGCGACAAGGCCCGCGTGTCCAACGAAAAAGGCCGTTTCTCCAGCTACTGGAGCCGCGCCGGCGGTGAAGGGCTGAACACCATCATGGTTGAAGAAGACCTGACCAAGACCACCCCCAACCTCAGCGGCACGCCCTACAACATCTGGTACACCTGCCCACGTGATACGCGCAGAGTGTGCCTGCTCGACCCCTACGCCGATGAAGTGGCCGGCAAGCAGATGCTGATGACCACCATTGCCTTGCCGCTGATCGTGGACGGCAAAGTCATCGGCGTGGTCGGTGTCGACATCGCCCTCAACACCCTGCAAGCAGTGACGGACGCGGCGCAAAAAGAACTCTTCGACGGCGCGGCGCATCTGGAGATCCTGTCCAGCACCGGCCTGATCGCGGCGTCTAGCGGCCAACCGGACAAGGTCGGCAAAAACCTGATCGACATTATCGGCGCCGAAGGCAAGGAGATCGTGCAGTTGCTGGCCAGTGACAGCCACGTCAACCGTGAACAAGGCGATACGATTCGTGCGGTTTACTCAGTCAGCCCCATCGCCGATGCAAAAGCTTGGGGCGTAGTGATCAAACTGCAAAAACAGGTAATGTTGGCCGACTCGGTGAAACTCCAAGACGTGCTTGATCAAGCCCAGGCCAGCGGTACCATCAAAGCCCTGCTGGTGGGTGCCGCCGCCGGCCTGCTGGGCTTACTGCTGATCTGGCTGACCGCCACCGGCGTAACCCGCCCAATCAACAGCGTGGCCGCCATGCTCAAGGACATCGCCAGCGGCGACGGCGACCTGACTCAACGCTTGGCTTACGCCAAGAAGGACGAGTTGGGTGAACTGGTCAACTGGTTCAACCGCTTCCTCGACAAGCTGCAACCGACCATTGCCCAGATCAAACAAAGCATCACCGAAGCCCGTGGCACCGCCGATCAGTCATCGGCCATCGCGCGCCAGACCAGCGAAGGCATGCAAGTGCAGTTCCGCGAAATCGACCAGGTGGCTACCGCGTCCAACGAGATGAGCGCCACCGCTCATGACGTCGCCAACAGCGCCTCCAATGCCGCCAGCGCGGCACGCGGGGCTGATCAGTCGGCGCGCGAAGGCATGTCGATCATCGAGCAGAGCACTCGCGACATCACCACCCTGGCTGAAGAAGTCAGCAAGGCCGTGGGCGAAGTCGAAGCCTTGGCGGTCAACAGCGAGCAGATCGGTTCGGTGCTGGAAGTGATCCGCAGCATCGCCGAGCAGACCAACCTGCTGGCGCTGAACGCCGCCATCGAAGCGGCACGCGCCGGGGAAAGCGGCCGTGGCTTTGCGGTGGTGGCCGACGAAGTGCGCAACCTGGCCAAGCGCACCCAGGACTCCGTGGAGGAAATCCGCCTGGTGATCGAACGCATCCAGAGCGGCACCCGTGGCGTGGTGGCCACTATGCATTCAAGCCAGAGCCAAGCCCAGAGCAATGCCGGGCAGATCCATCAAGCGGTGCAGGCCTTGGGCAAGATCAGCGATGCGGTGACCGTGATCAGCGACATGAACCTGCAAATCGCCAGCGCCGCCGAACAACAGAGCGCCGTGGCCGAAGAGGTCAACCGCAACGTCTCGGCGATCCGTACCGTGACCGAAACCCTCACCGGCCAGGCCACCGAGTCGGCGGCCATCAGCAGCCAACTCAATGCGTTGGCCAGCCAGCAGATGAAGTTGATGGATCAGTTCAGGGTTTAAACGCCATTCCAGGCACTGACAAACGCCGCTACATCTTCCTTGGGCGCTGTACGCGGCGGGTTTTGCGGCGTGCCCAGGTAGAGGAAGCCAATCACTTCCTCATCGGCCGTAAGGCCCAGGCCTTTGGCAACGTGGGCCGAGTAGGACAGTTCACCCGTGCGCCACACGGCGCCAATCCCCTGGGCATACGCCGCCAGCAGGATGCCGTGGGCCGCACAGGCGGCTGCCAGCAATTGTTCGGATTTCGGCACCTTGAAATGTTCCTGCAAACGGGCAATCACCACCACCACCAACGGCGCACGCAACGGGCCGTTCTGGGCCTTGTCGATGGCGGCTTGCGGCGCATCGGCGTCTTGCAGGCGTGCAGCTTCAGCCAGCAACGTGCCCATCTGTTCACGGGCGGCACCTTCTACGGTGAGGAAGCGCCACGGGCGCAGTTGGCCGTGGTCAGGCGCGCGCAGGGCGGCGGCGAACAGCACGTCGCGCTGCTCCTGGGTCGGCGCCGGTTCCAGCAGACGCGGCACGGAAACACGGTTGAGCAAAGCGTCGAGAGCCTGCATTGGCCACCTCCAGAGAAAAATGTGCGGCCATTCTAGCGGGAATGAATCGGGTTCGACCAAACGATAATTGCTCTTATTCATTGCGCCCCGCCCTGTTAGACTTTGCGACCTTATTTTTCGTCTTCGTCCGGGAAACTCGATGTTCCGTTCGCTTTTTCGCCTGTCCGCAGCCGTGCTGGCCTTGAGCCTGAGCGCCTGCGATGACGCGCCCAGGTTTACCAAGGCCGAGCCGGGTGAATCACGGGCGGGCGGCGCTGCGACGGTGAACAAGCGCGACCAGAATGCATTTTCCCTGCCGTCGGCCAACCTGTCGCCCACCCGCCGCTTGGACTTCAGCGTGGGCAACAGCTTCTTTCGCAGCCCCTGGGTGATCGCGCCGTCCACTACCACCGCGCGTGATGGCTTGGGCCCACTGTTCAATACCAATGCGTGCCAGAACTGCCATATAAAAGACGGACGTGGACATCCGCCATTGCCCGACGCCCCCAATGCGGTGTCGATGCTGGTACGCCTGTCGATTCCGGATGCAGCGCCGTATGCCAAGCTCATCGAACAGGTCGGCGTGGTGCCCGAGCCGGTCTACGGCGGGCAACTGCAGGACATGGCCGTGCCGGGCGTGCTGCCTGAAGGCAAGGTGCGAGTCGACTACACACCGGTCAACGTGACGTTCAAGGACGGCACGGTGGTCGAGTTGCGCAAGCCGGACCTGCAAATCACCCAGCTCGGCTACGGCCCGATGCATCCGGATACGCGTTTTTCCGCACGCATCGCCCCGCCCATGATCGGTCTGGGCCTGCTCGAAGCCATCAGCGACGCCGATATCCTGCGCAACACCGACCCGAAGACCGCCGACAAAGAAGCCATCGTCGGCCGCGCCAATTGGGTCTGGGACGACGCCCAGCAAAAAACCGTGCTCGGGCGATTTGGCTGGAAAGCCGGGCAACCCAACCTCAATCAACAAAATGTTCACGCGTTTTCTGGTGATATGGGCCTCACCACCTCGTTGAGACCCTTCGATGACTGCACCGATGCCCAAGTCGCCTGCAAACAGGCCCCCAACGGCAATGGCCCCGATGGCGAGCCGGAAGTCAGCGACAACATCCTGCGCCTGGTGCTGTTCTATACCCGTAACCTCGCCGTACCGGCGCGCCGTGGCGTCAACACGCCGCAGGTGCTGGCCGGCAAAAACCTGTTCTACCAGGCCGGTTGCCAGGGTTGCCACAAACCCGTGTTCACCACGGCGGCCAATGCCGCTGAACCTGAGCTGGCCAACCAAGTGATTCGTCCGTACAGCGATCTGCTGTTGCACGACATGGGCGAAGGCCTGGCCGACAACCGTAGCGAATTCAAAGCCGGTGGCCGCGATTGGCGCACGCCGCCGTTGTGGGGCATCGGCCTGACACAAACCGTGAGTGGCCACACCCAGTTCTTGCATGACGGCCGCGCCCGCAACCCGCTGGAGGCCGTGCTGTGGCACGGCGGTGAAGCACAAGCGGCGCAGCAGCATGTGTTGTCCTTTAATGCCGAGCAGCGCGCTGCGTTGCTGGCGTTCCTGAATTCTTTATAAGCTTCGCCCCAATTACAGAAGGGAGCTCGACATGTTCCGTCCCAAGTTGTTGTTCACCAGCCTGGCCGCCCTCGCCCTCGGCGCCTGCTCGCCGCAAGACCCGCAAGCGGTGACCTCGGCGGCCATTGCCAAGCAAGTGATCCTGCCGACCTACAGCCGTTGGGTCGAAGCCGACCGCCAACTGGCCGTCAGCGCCCTGGCCTACTGCCAAGGCAAAGAGAGCCTGGACACTGCCCGTGCCGACTTCCTGCATGCGCAAAAGGCCTGGGCCGAGCTGCAACCGCTGTTGATCGGCCCGCTGGCCGAAGGCAACCGTTCGTGGCAGGTGCAGTTCTGGCCAGACAAGAAGAACCTGGTCGGCCGCCAGGTCGAGCAGTTGGTCGCCAGCCAGCCGCAGATCGATGGCGCCGCCCTGGCCAAGTCCAGCGTGGTGGTGCAAGGCCTGTCGGCCTACGAATACATCCTCTATGACGCCAAGACCGATATTGCCGACGACGCACAAAAGGCCCGTTACTGCCCGCTGCTGGTGGCCATCGGCGACCGTCAGAAGGCCCTGGCCGAAGAAATCCTGGCCAGCTGGAACAGCACCGACGGCATGCTGGCGCAGATGACCAAGTTTCCGAACCAGCGTTACGCCGATTCCCACGAAGCCATTGCCGATCTGCTGCGCGTCCAAGTGACCGCACTGGACACCCTGAAGAAAAAACTTGGCACGCCGATGGGCCGCCAGACCAAGGGCATCCCGCAGCCATTCCAAGCCGATGCATGGCGCAGCCAGTCGTCCCTGCAAAGCCTCGAAGCCAGCCTCGCCGCCGCCCAGACCGTATGGGTCGGCGTCGACAACAAAGGCCTGCGTGGCCTGCTGCCGTCCGAACAGAAGCCGCTGGCCGACAAGATCGACGCCGCCTATGCCGCGTCCCTCAAACTGTTCGCCAGCAACCAGCGCACCCTCAATGAACTGCTGGCCGACGACGCCGGGCGCCAGCAGCTCAACGATATCTACGACAGCCTCAACGTCGTCCACCGCCTGCACGAAGGCGAATTGGCCAAGGCGCTGGGTATCCAACTGGGCTTTAACGCCAACGACGGTGACTGATGATGCTCAGGCGACAGGCTTTGGCGGTTGGCAGCGTGCTGCTCAGTGCACTCACTTTGGGCGGCTGGACGCTGTTCAAAGGGAAAGACAAGGGCCCGCTGCTGCTGTCGGCGCGGGATGATGCAGACGGCAAGCACTACGCCGTGGGCTATCGCCTGGACGGCAAGCAAGTGTTTGCTACCCAGGTCGGCCAACGCTGCCACGACATCATCAACCACCCTACGCTGCCGATTGCGCTGTTTGTCGCCCGCCGCCCGGGCACCGAGAGTTACCTGATCGACCTGCGCGATGGCACGCTGCTGCAAACCATCACCTCCAAGGCCAATCGCCACTTCTATGGCCACGCGGTCATTCACAAGAGCGGCGACTGGCTGTACGCCACCGAGAACGACACGACCGACCCCGGCCGTGGCCTGCTCGGCGTGTACCGGTTCGAAGGCGAGCGGCTGGTGCATACCGGCGAGATCTCCACCCACGGCATCGGCCCGCACCAAGTGTCGTGGATGCCCGACGGTGAGACGCTGGTGGTCGCCAACGGCGGCATTCGCACCGAAGCCGAAAGCCGCGTGGAAATGAACCTCAACGCCATGGAGCCAAGCCTGGTGCTGATGCACCGCGATGGCACGCTGATCAGCAAGGAAACCCTGGGCCAGCAGATGAACAGCGTGCGCCATATGGGGATCGCCAGCGACGGTACTATCCTTACCGGACAGCAGTTCATGGGGGCGTCACAGGAGCGTTCCGAGTTGTTGGCAATCAAACGGCCGGGCCAGCCATTCGTGGCGTTCCCGGTGGCCAATGAGCAGTTGCAGGCCATGGGGCACTACACCGCCAGCGTCGCGGTACACAGCGAGTTGCGCCTGGTCGCGTTGACGGCTCCTCGGGGCAACCGCTTCTTTATCTGGGACATGGACAGTGGCGAGTTGCGCCTGGATGGACCGCTACCCGACTGTGCTGGAGTCGGCGCGGTCGAGGATGGCTTTGTCGTGACCTCCGGCCAAGGCCGTTGCCGGTTCTACGATTGCCGCCAGAAACCGTTGGTAGCAAAACCGTTGGAATTGCCGGCAGGGCTCTGGGATAACCATCTGCATCTGATTTGACGGGTTTATGTCTATAGACCGCAGGCCAAAGCAGATAAAATTTGGTGGAAAAAAAAGGGCCTCGCATCGCAAGGCCCTTTCCTGGGGGTTTGAATCGTTTCAACTCTGTGGCCTCATCCCTTGAGACATGCCGAACATGAACAGCAACAACTCATGATCAGGCTTGGCCGCAGTGCTCGCCTTGGCGACGCGCGGCAACAGGCATTGCGCGCCACCCTGCGTTGCACTGAGCACCTGTGTGCGAGGCTGTTCCCAGGCCGCCAGCGCCAAGGCTGCAACGCCCAGCGCCCCGACCAAAAACAAACCTCGTGCTATTTCTAGCTTCATCTGGTTAAACCCTTGATAGCGCTGCCAAACGCCGTCTCGTAAAAGTAGCTGAGTTTCTTCCAGTCCGCGTCATTCCACGACGAATGGCGGCGCAGTTGCAGCATGTCATGGGAAGCGGCCCGATAAGCGGTCAAGCGCTGGCGGCATTTCTCGAAATCCAGCAGCGCCACTTCGACGTTGGCCGAGTCGCCCTGGCCAGTCACCCTTACAAAAATGTGCTTGATATACAGGCAACCATGCTGCCAGCGCCCTCGGTGCATACGCGCCAGGGTACCGGCCAATTCCTTGAGCACGCGCTCATGCACCAACTCGCCGTACTGTTCACGACCACCGGCGGCGTACCAGTTTTCGATTTCGTCGAAGCCGTCGAGGGCTGCGGTCACCAGCAGTGCCTGCCAGCGGTGCTCAGGGTCGCGGCGCGCCTCGCAAAAAACCATTTCGGGCACGCGTACATCCAACAGGCGCAGGCCCTTGATCGCATCCCGCTCACGCAACACGGTGGGACGGCCAAACGGGTGTAACCAACTGCGGTAGATATGTCCGGTCTGACGCTTGCTGTAAAGCAAACGTCCATTGGCGCTCATCACGCGCTGCACGCCGCTTTCTCCACCTCGCCGACGGTTGGGTTCTTCAACCCATTCGCCCTGCTGGCGCCAGAAGTAATCAAATCGTTCTTCGGGAGCTACATGACTGCCTGCTATGCACTCAACTGCCATCCTGTTACCTCTTGCGCAATACATACACTCGCCACATGGCGTAGAGCGGTATGAAGTCCAGGGACTCCTGGACACGAAAACCGGCTTCCTCGAATTCTGCTTCAACAGTAGCAGCCGGTAACACAAACCGGTTTTGGTAACCTTCCTGCTCACCCTTCTTGCGACGTTTCAGTTCGGTGCGCTTGCGCTTCCAGGCCTTGAAATTGCCGTCCACCCACAGCGAAAGGATCACGCTGTCACGTGTAACACGCTGAAACTCCCGCAGTATCGCCAACCGATGCGCTGGATCACCAATGTGGTGCATCAGGCGCATACAGAAAATACTGTCGACAGCGTTATCCGGTAGATCGATATCAAAGGCAGAAGTCTGCAAAGGTCGTACCCGTTTCACGACGTCAGCGGGCTGGGCGACCGTCGCGACCTTCAACATGGAGGCCGAGTTGTCCGCGCCGATAATCACGCGATTGGGTTTTTCCGCCAACAATGGCCAGAAGCGCCCCGCACCGCACGGCAGATCCAACACCAGCCCCGGCTCGCCGGCCATCGCCAAAGCGCCACGGGCCAGTTGCTCGTCGCGTTTGTGAGACAGTCGACGGGCCAGATTGTCCTGATGTTTGAGCAAATAATTCTGCGCGTGCTCGTCGTCGTACTTTTCGGAAAATTCGAGTTTGATCGGGGTAGACATCAAGGGATCTCCAGTTGCTGATGCCTACAAAAGTAAACAGCGCACTGTGATCAACAGGTCAACCCGTTGTGAAAAACTTGTCCTGTCCAATCTCATACATTTCAAGACTTTACAGACACAAGCAATAGCATGGGGCCATCTTCGCCGATTTACCGGGATCTCTGGCAGGATAACGGCAGAGGGTGAAGTCAGGCCTAGACCTGACTCAATTGCACATGAAAGCGGCAGCCGTTGGGCTCCATGGTGCTGAGACTCACAGTCCAGCCCTGGTTCTCGCAGATACGCTGGACCAGTGACAGCCCCAGGCCCAGGCCTTCTCCACGCTTCTCGCTGCCGCGTACAAACGGCTCGAACATCGCCTCACGTTTGTCTTCGGGAATACCGACGCCGCTGTCTTCCACCACAAAGCCCGTGGGTTCCAGGGTCAGGCGGATAAACCCTTGCTCGGTGTAATGCAGGGCGTTGCGCAGAAGGTTGCCCATGACGGCGTGCAGGAAGGTGGTGTTATAGCGCGTATCCAGAGGGTTACCTGGGTTGTAGATCAGCTCCAGGCCTTTTTGCTCGATGGGCTCGCGCCAGATGCCGAGCAGATCATCGGCCACCTGCGCGAGGCTGACCTGCTGCGACATGGCCGATTCATCGTGCTGGGCACGGGCCAGCATCAGAAAGGTCTGCACCAGTTCGCGCATCTCTTCGCAAGCCCGGGCGATACGCAGCACCTGGTTACGCCCCCGCTGGTCAATGGCCGGGTTTTCCAGCAGCAGTTCGCAAGAGCTGGCCAATACCATTAACGGCGTGCGCAATTCGTGGCTCACATCGCTGGTAAACAACTGCTCACGGGACAGCGCCTGACGCAGGCGCCCCAGCGTGGCATCGAAGGCCACGGCCAACTCACCCACTTCATCCGCTGCGTAGTCCGGCGCCAGCGGCGGTGCCAGGCCCAGCAGTTGGTCACGGTGGCGCACCTGGCGGGCCAGCCGCACAACCGGCGCCATGACTTTGCGCGCCAGCACCCAACCCAGGAACACCGCCAGCGCCAGGCTGAGTACGAAACCCACCAGCACCACGGCAAACAGCACGCGCTCGCGCTCTTCAAAATCGCTTTGATCCTGCAGCAGCACGTAGCGCCGGCCATCGACCACTTCGACCATGGCGTGGTACGACAGCGCTTCGCGGAACACTTCATGGAAACCGGGTTCAAGGTGGCGCAAATCCTTGGGCAACTCAAAATCGCCAGGGCCGCCACTGAAGTAAAACAGCTGATCCGGCTCGGGCCGGTGCCGCCAGTCTTCGACCGTGTCCATCAGCAGCAAGCGTTGCAGGTCACCGCCCAGGCCCGCCGAAATCAGCTTCTCTTCCACCAGGTGCACTGTCGCGACAATGCCCATAGCGAAGGCTCCCGCCACCAACGCACTCATCAAGGCAAAGGCAATGATGATCCGTTGGGCAAGGCTTTGCTTAAACTCCATCTCGACCCTCAGCCAGGCGATAACCTACGCCGTGCACCGTTTGCAGCAGTGGCTTGGCGAACGGCTTGTCGATCACTTGGCGCAATTGATGGACATGGCTGCGCAGGCTGTCGCTGTCCGGGCAGTCGTCGCCCCACAGCGCTTCTTCAAGGATTTCGCGGCGCAGCACGTGCGGGCTCTTCTGCATCAACACCGCCAGCAGCTTCAGGCCGACCGGATTGAGCTTGAGCAGGCGGCCTTCACGGGTCACCTCCAGGGTATCGAGGTCGTAATGCAGGTCGGCGACTTGCAGGGCGCGACGACCGCCACCCTGGGCGCGGCGCAATACGGCTTCGATGCGCGCGGCCAGTTCGGACAGGGCAAACGGCTTGAGCAGGTAGTCATCGGCGCCGGACTTGAAGCCCTGCAGCCGGTCATCCAATTGGTCGCGGGCGGTGAGCATGATCACCGGCGTATCGCGGCGCGCATCTTCGCGCAGGCGTTTGCACAGGGTGTAGCCATCGATGCCGGGCAACATGATGTCGAGCACGATCAGGTCGTAATGCTCGGTAGCGGCCAGGTGCAGGCCCGACAAACCGTCCTGCGCACAGTCCACGGTATAGCCTTTTAGCCCCAGGTAATCGGCCAGGTTGGCCAGAATATCGCGGTTGTCTTCAACCAATAGAATTCGCATGGGCAGTGTCTCCGTACGCGGTAACGGCCGTGTTGGCTCGCGCAGCTTAAGGCCAAGTGTGGCTCAGGGATAGGCCTGTGAGGCCCGTCGATTAAGCTTTTCAACCGATATTTTAGTTGAACGAGATTTTCACTATAGCTTCACAAACCGATGACAGGGCCAGCGCTAAAATGGCCGCCAAACAAACGGCCCTTGCCTCCCCTATTCAAGGGCGTAACACTTGCGCCCATTCTCCGGCGACGACGCCCTTTCATGTCCGACACGCTGCTGCTGATCGAAGATGACCGCCCTCTGGCCGCCCTGACCGCCGAGTTTCTGCGCGCCGAAGGTTTTAGCGTCGCGGTGGAACATCGCGGCGACCGCGCGGCCCAGCGTATACGCGACGAACAGCCGGCGTTGCTGATCCTGGATGTAATGTTGCCGGGCATCGACGGCTTTACCCTGTGCCGACAGATCCGCGACCACTACCCCGGCTTGATCCTGATGATGACGGCGCTGGACGAGAACGCCGAGCAATTGACCGGGTTCAACGTCGGCGCGGACGACTATGTGGTCAAGCCGGTCGACCCGTTGCTATTGCTGGCCCGGATCCGCTCGTTGCTGCGTCGCCATCCGCAAGCCCCGCGTGCGTATTACCAGTGGGGCACGTTTCGATTGGACCTCAGCAACCATTTCGCCTGGCTCGATGAGGTGCCCTTGCAGTTTTCGGTGGCCGAGTTCGACTTACTCACGATCTTCGCCCGCCATTGCGGGGTGTTGCTGACCCGGGAACAACTCCTGCAAAGCCTGCGTGGCCTGGAATACGACGGCCTCAATCGTTCGGTGGACATGCGCGTCTCGCGTCTGCGCAAGAAGCTGATGAGCCTGGGCTGCCCGGTGACCATCCAGACCATCACGGCCCAGGGCTACCTGTTTGTCGAAATCCCACAAGGCGCCCGACATGCTCTCTAAGGTGCGGCCCTGGATGGCAATCGTGGCGGGCACCAGTTGGGGCGCGTTGACCTTTTATTTGTTGTGGTTGTGCGCGAATGCCTCGGTGTTTGTCGGCGAGTACAGCTTTTTGCGCTTGATGGCCGGGCCCGGCTACCTGGTGGCGGAGCAGCTCAAGCCCTTGCCGGCCGAGCAGCGTGAAGCGCGCATGGACGCGTTGCGTGCGCGCTTCCAGTACCCGATCAGCCTGGTCAAACTGGACGCGATCGAACTGCCGCCCGAAGCCCTGATCATGCTCAAACACCAACAACCGGCGCAGAGCAGCGATGAAGACATCACTTACTTTCCGCTCGACGACACTACCCTGATCCAGTTCGGCCCGATGTGGGGAACGGCTGAGGTCAAGGACCTCCTGCAATTCCCGGTCTATGGCATTACCGCGTGCGTGGCCGGCCTGCCGCTGGTGCTGTGGATGTGGCTGGGTCTGCGCGCACGCCGCCAGCGCAGCGCCGATGTAGAAGCACTCAATGCCTGCCTGGGCACCCTGGCTCGCACGCCCAACGCCATGCTGCCGGCCATGGGCAAGGAATGGACGCCGTTGCTGCAAACCGTGCAACAACATGCGCAGGACATTACCGCCATGAGCGAGCGTCACCGGGAGGTGTCCCAAGCCGTTTCCCACGAACTGCGCACGCCTCTGGCACGAATGCGTTTCGCCTTGACCCTGCTGAGCAAAAGCGACGATCCCCTCACGCGCACGCGCCTGCAGGAACGCTTGCAAACCGATGTGGAAGAACTCGAAGCCCTGGTCCGCGCCAGCCTGGCCTTTGCCCGGATGGGCGGTGCGCCCACCGACCTGCAGCATGAACCCATTCCAATCCGTGATTGGCTGCATCAGGAGTTCGCCTTGCTCGACGGGCACCATCGCCGCCTTAGCCTGGAGACGGAACCGGCGGATCTGCAACTGATCGGCGACCGCGCCTTGCTGCATTTGATCGTGCGCAACCTGTTAAGCAACGCCATTACCTATGCCCGCGACCAAGTGTGCGTCAGCGCTGCCTGCGAAGATGAGCACCATCTTGTGCTACATGTGGACGACGACGGCCCTGGCATCCTCGCCGAAAACCGCGAAAAGGTATTCGAACCGTTTGTGCGCCTGGCCATGGGCGGCGATGAGCCCGGCGGCTTCGGCCTCGGCCTGGCACTGGCCAAGCGCGCGACCCAATGGCATCGCGGTGAATTATCCGTTGCGCGCAGCCCGCTGGGCGGTGCACGTCTGACCCTGATCCTGCCCCTACGCCCCCAGTAACCAACGTGTTACAGCCTGTGACAGTGCACCGCTGGCATTCTCCGTAATCTCGCCACCTGATCCAGGAAAGCCCCTGCACCCTGGGTCCCGTCCTTTGGATCCGGTTGGAGAGCCCGTTCATGCGTCCCCCCAAGAAACATTTGCCCACGTTGATGCTGTCGCTGTGTATCGCCGCCAGTTCACTGCTGGCCTGCCACTGGGGGCGGCCCATACCCAGCACAACCGCACATGTGCCTACCGAAGAGCCTCTCGACAGTGCGACTGCACCGTGGTCCGCTGCACGCGTGCTCTTTATCGGCCAACCCACCCTGGCCCGCGGGATGACGTTCAAGAAGCTATTGCGACGACGCGGGATCGGCTGAGCGAACAGTCGCCCATAAAAAAACCCGCCTGCATCACTGCAGGCGGGTTTTTTATTAGCCGGGTAAGGCTGGCTTACATCATGCCGCCCATGCCACCCATGCCGCCCATGTCTGGCATACCGCCGCCAGCCGAGCCTTCTTTCTTCGGTGCATCAGCGATCGCAGCTTCGGTGGTCAGGATCAGGCCGCCGATGGAGGATGCTGCTTGCAGCGCGGAACGAGTCACCTTGGTAGGGTCCAGGATGCCCATTTCGATCATGTCGCCGTAGACGCCAGTCGCAGCGTTGTAACCGTAGTTACCTTTGCCGTTCTTGACTTCGTTGACCACAACGCTTGGCTCGTCGCCGGAGTTGGCAGCGATCTGGCGCAGTGGTGCTTCAACAGCGCGA
Organism: Pseudomonas sp. MYb541; assembly: GCF_037479595.1. Classification (NCBI taxonomy): domain Bacteria; kingdom Pseudomonadati; phylum Pseudomonadota; class Gammaproteobacteria; order Pseudomonadales; family Pseudomonadaceae; genus Pseudomonas; species Pseudomonas sp. MYb541. Next base: position 23,223 of record NZ_JBBGYS010000015.1, read on the forward strand.
CGCAGTACGGCAATACCGACGTTCTGGTCAGCGTTGTCGCCGGTCAGGTTGGCCAGGGCTTCCAGAGCACGGATCAGCGCAACGCCACCGCCAGGTACCACGCCTTCTTCAACGGCTGCGCGGGTTGCGTGCAGGGCGTCTTCAACGCGGGCTTTCTTCTCTTTCATTTCAACTTCGGAACCGGCGCCTACCTTGATCACTGCAACGCCGCCGGACAGCTTGGCCAGACGCTCTTGCAGTTTTTCACGGTCGTAGTCGGACGAAGTCTCAGCGACCTGGGCACGGATCTGGGTGATGCGAGCCTGGATATCCTGCTCAACGCCAGCACCGTCAACGATGATGGTGTTTTCTTTGGAGATGGTCACGCGCTTGGCACTGCCCAGGTTTTCCAGGGTAGCGCTTTCCAGGCTCAGGCCGATCTCTTCGGAGATAACGGTACCGCCGGTCAGAACGGCGATGTCCTGCAGCATGGCCTTGCGACGGTCGCCGAAGCCTGGAGCCTTGACGGCTGCGACTTTAACGATGCCACGCATGTTGTTCACAACCAGAGTCGCCAGGGCTTCGCCTTCAACGTCTTCGGAAACGATCAGCAGTGGGCGGCCGGCTTTGGCAACGGCTTCCAGCACTGGCAGCATTTCGCGGATGTTGGAGATCTTTTTGTCAACCAGCAGGATCAGCGGGCTGTCCAGCTCGGCAACCATGGTTTCTGGCTTGTTGACGAAGTACGGGGACAGGTAGCCACGGTCGAACTGCATGCCTTCAACAACCGACAATTCGTTTTCCAGGCCAGTGCCTTCTTCAACGGTGATCACGCCTTCTTTGCCGACTTTTTCCATGGCTTCGGCAATGATGTCGCCGATGGAGCTGTCGGAGTTGGCGGAGATGGTGCCTACCTGAGCGATAGCCTTGGTGTCAGCGCATGGCTTGGACAGGTTTTTCAGCTCGGCAACGATAGCGATAGTCGCCTTGTCGATACCGCGCTTCAGGTCCATTGGGTTCATACCGGCAGCGACGGCTTTGTAGCCCTCGTTGACGATGGCCTGAGCCAGGACGGTAGCGGTGGTGGTGCCGTCGCCTGCGTCATCGTTGGCACGGGAGGCAACGTCTTTGACCAGCTGCGCGCCCATGTTTTCGAAACGGTCTTCCAGTTCGATTTCTTTGGCTACAGAAACGCCGTCCTTGGTGATGGTCGGAGCGCCGAAGCTCTTCTCGATGATCACGTTACGGCCTTTCGGGCCCAGGGTCGCTTTTACTGCGTCAGCCAGGATGTTGACACCGGTGAGCATTTTCTTGCGGGCGGAATCGCCGAATTTAACTTCTTTAGCAGCCATGATCGATAATCCTTAAATACTTTGGAGTAACGGGAAAATGAGCGGGGGAATCAGCCTTCCAGTACGGCGAGAATCTCGTTCTCAGCCATGACCAGCAGGTCTTCGCCGTCAACTTTCACAGTGTTGCTGCCGGAGTAAGGGCCGAATACAACCTTGTCACCGACTTTAACGGCCAGAGCACGCACTTCACCGTTTTCCAGGGTTTTGCCTGGGCCCGCAGCGACGATCACACCGTGGTTGGCTTTTTCAGCAGCCGAACCTGGCAGAACGATACCGCCAGCGGTTTTCTTTTCTTCTTCGCTACGACGGATTACGACGCGGTCGTGCAGAGGACGAAGCTTCATTGTCGATCTCTCCTAATTGTGTTTTTCATCGGCCGGTATCAATTCCGGCGGGTTAAATTCCGGCGGTGCCGGTCGCGGCTCGCAAAGCGAGACGCGGAAGTCTGTCTAGTGTCACCACCAGAAACCTTGCGGTGACCGTTACATAAGGGCGCATAAGCTTATTACAAGGGGCCGTGGCGTAAATTTTTTGCGTGTGCCGACGGCTGAAAGCAGCACGGCACCCAGAGGTGCCGTGCCAGCTAAGCGGTTATTTGCTGTCGCGGTGCTCGAACTCACCTTCGATCACATCACCTTCACGCCCCAGCGGCTGGCGCGGGGCCGGACCGCCACGGGGTTGCAGGTCATCGGCGAACGCACGCTGGCGAATCGCTGCCTCTTCGGCGCGCTGGCGCATCTTGCCTGCCAGCAATTTGCGGGTGAACGGCAGCAACATCACCAGGCCGACCACGTCGCTGATGAAACCCGGCAGGATCAGCAGGCCACCGGCCAGAGCCATCATCAGGCCTTCAAGCATGGTTTGCGCGGGCAGTTCGCCCCGGTTCAGGCTTTCACGGGCACGCAGCGCCGTGGCCAGGCCGGCGACGCGCAGCACCAGAACGCCGAGCATCGAGCCGAGAATGATCAGCAACAGGGCCGGGAAAAAGCCGATCGCACTGCTGACTTGAACGAATACGAACAGCTCCAACACCGGGAACAGCAGAAAGAGCAACAAAAAAGGGCGCATCAAATGGTTCCTCAACGCAAGAATGCCTTGCCAGTCCACCTTAGATGACGTCGCCGTTTCGTGAATTCAAGCGTCAGCGGCTTCTTTTTTCGGCCAGACCTCGGCGTGAGCCAATGAAACCAAGGCTTCGCGTACTTGTGTCGGCGTGTTGCAAGACTCCGCAAACGGCAACCAATATAAGGATTGGCCTATACGCAAGTGCATGCCTTCGCTGTCGATGCCGGCCAACTGGGCAGGCTCGGAAGTCGGCAAACCGGTGAGGTCGACGTAATGGGCAATGGCCTTGGTGTGATCGCTGTTCATGTGTTCGATCATGCTGCGCTCGGCCTTGCCCGCAAACGGGTTGGCCAACGTCAACTGATCGACCCAGTGAATCGCGCCAAAGCCACCGATATACCGGTGACGCACCGGCTTGAGCACCCAGAAGTCGAAATCGTGAGCCTTGTGGTAGTTGGCTGAATCGGGGAAGTAGCGGTAATAACGCTCGGCCGCCGCCTCGATGGCAGCGCCCTCCTCCAGTTTTTCGGCTTCAGCCAGGTAGGTCAGGCGCCCGACGGCCTGCACATCATCCGCCTCGCGCTCACCCACCAGCAGCGAACACTTGGGGTCTTTCTGCAGGTTGTGAGTATGTTGGGCAATGCGACTGATCAGGATCAGCGGGCGGCCCTGCTCGTCCAGGCAATACGGCACTACCGAACCGAAAGGGAAGCCGGGCATGGCTTTGGACTGTGTGGCGAGAGCCCCACGGTATTCCTTGAGCAACAGCTCTCGGGCGTTCTTGGCAACCTGTGCGCTCAACGTATGACTCCTCGGGTATTCAGCCGCCCCATGACCTATGGGCCTATGGGAATGAATCTCAACGCAAGGTAATCATTATCGGCAAAGGTTGCCAAGCAGGTTTTGTACGCCCGTGTTACCAGGCCACGCCAAAGCCTGCGGTATAGCGGGTTTTGCTCAGGCTGCTGTCGGAGTCTCCACTGATAACGTCGCGTTCGGCCTTGAGGTTGAGCGACGCCCACTCGGTGACCTTGTAGCGCAGGCCCATTTCTGCGTCCAACGAGTATTCTGCCGGACCGCCGATGGGCTTGCCCACTTCGCCGTTGGTGAAGAACTCGACGGTCTTGCCCACCAGGTAGCGGTTGTAATTCCACTTCATGGCCAGGGAATAGAAGTTGTCCTTGCCGCCGTCGGCGTATTCATAGTCGGTGCGGTTGACCAGCGAGCCCAGGGAGAACGCGCCCAACTCATCGTCCCAGAACTGATAGCCCGGGCCCGTGCCGACGGTGCGCTGACGGGACAGGTCTTCAACCTTGTCGCGTTTGTAGGTCAAGCGCCCCTGCCAGAACCAGTGCTCGGTCAGGAAACGGTCGAGGTCGTATTCCAGGGCCCAGTTGTCGGTGGTGGTGACGTCGTCCTGGAACTCGCGGTTGTACTCGCCCTGCCCGGTATGGCGCCATTGACCATGGCGGGCGGTGGTCTTGAAGTCGATGTCGTAGTCGTTGGTGTCTTTATCGGCGCGTTTATAGTCCAGCGCCATGTCTACATTGCCCTTCCACACCAGGTCTTCGACCACCGGCTTGGGCTTGATGATCTGCTGGATGCTGGCCAGTTCGACGGTCTTGGGCGCTTCGCCGTTGGCCAGGACCACTTTGCCATCGTCCGCCGCTTTCAGGGACTTGGCCTTCTCGCCGGTATAGGCGTCCTGCTTGACCAGCAGCTCCTGGTCGCTCTCCAGGGTTTTCACCTGTTTCCAGTCTACCGGGATGGCGCCTGCGTAATCGGTTTGGATCAGCAGCTTGCCACCGTCGAAGACCTTGATCTTGCCCGTCAGGCGGTCACCGTTTTTCAACCAGACGGTATCGGCCAGCAAAGGCGTGGAGGCGCTGAAAACAGCGAGGCATAGCAGGGTTCTGGACAGCATAAGCGGATAAGGAGCTCAAGGTTGGCGAAAAAGGGCGAACATCGTGTTAGATAGCTAGGACTGACTCAAGGATTTATGTTGAGTTCAATTCTCATCAGCACACTTACAGACTTTTCCTACAATTGTGTCGTCGGTATCAATGGATATCCCTACCGTGAATCAGCCCGCCGAAACACCACAAAGCCCCGCCGAAATGCGCCGCACCGCGCTCTACCTGACCCTGGCCCAAGTGCCCGCAGGCTGCGTGGTGAGCTACGGCGAGCTGGCCCACCTGGCAGGTCTCGGGCGTGCGGCGCGCTGGGTTGGCCGTACGCTAAGCCAGCTTCCCGAAGACACCAAGCTGCCCTGGCACCGCGTGCTGGGTGCCGGCGGTCGGATAAGTCTGCCGGTGGGCAGTGCCTCGGGTGACGAGCAACGCGCGCGTTTGCGCGATGAAGGCGTCACTGTCCGCAACAATCGCGTTGATATTCAGCGCCATGGCTGGCGCCCGGTAGAGCACAGCGGTTAGAGTGCGCGCTTTGTTTCCGCAAATCTGAGGCAGACTCCAGCCCATGCCCCGTAAAACCTGGCGCGCCGCGCTCGCCGCCTATGCCAGCCCCTCGACGTTAGTCCTGTTGTTGCTCGGCTTTGCCGCCGGCCTGCCTTACATGTTGGTGTTCTCGACGCTTTCAGTGTGGTTGCGCGAAGCCGGTGTGGCGCGCGAAACCATCGGCTATGCGAGCTTGATCGGTTTGGCGTATGCCTTTAAGTGGGTGTGGTCGCCGCTGCTCGACCAATGGCGCCTGCCGCTGCTCGGCAAACTCGGGCGCCGCCGTTCCTGGCTGGTGCTGGCCCAGTCGCTGGTGATCCTCGGATTGATCGGCATGGGTTTTTGCGACCCGCAGAAACACTTGTCCTGGCTGATCGCTATCGCGGTCATCGTTGCCTTTGCGTCCGCCACCCAGGACATCGCCGTCGACGCCTATCGCCTGGAAATCGCCGACGACAGCCGCCAGGCTGCTCTGGCCGCCAGCTACATGTCCGGCTATCGCATTGCAGCCCTGCTCGCCACAGCGGGCGCACTGTTTTTTGCCGAAGGTTTCGGCTCCACCGGCTTCAACTATAAACACTCGGCCTGGACCGGCACCTATGTGCTGTTCGGGGTACTGATGATCCCGGCGCTGCTGACCACCTTCTTCATGCGAGAACCGAATGTGCCACTGCGCACTCAATTGCAGGCCGGGCGCTACAGCTTTGTGCATCAGTTGGTCTCGGTGTTTGTACTGATCGTGTTGCTGGTGTCGGTGCCGGCCATGTTCACCCAACTGTTCAACACTGACTTCGAAAGCGTGCTGTTCCATGGCATGAGCCTGTGGGACTTGCTGATGGAAGACCGCGCATTCCTGCGGGCCATCCTCTATATAACGCTCACCGCCCTATGCCTCTCGGCCATGGGCCGCCGTGGCCTGGCGCCGGTGCTGACGCCGGTCAATGACTTTATCCTGCGCTACCGCTGGCAGGCGTTGCTGCTGCTGGGGCTGATCGCTACCTATCGCATGTCCGACACCGTGATGGGCGTGATGGCCAACGTGTTCTACATCGACCAGGGCTTCACCAAGGACCAGATCGCCGGGGTCAGCAAGATCTTCGGCCTGATCATGACCTTGCTTGGCGCCGGCATGGGCGGCCTGCTGATTGTGCGTTTCGGCATCCTGCCGATCCTGTTCATCGGCGGTGTGGCCTCGGCTGGCACCAACCTGCTGTTCGTGATGCTCGCCGACATGGGCCCGGACCTGCAAATGCTGATCTTCACCATTTCCCTGGATAACTTCAGCTCAGGGCTGGCGACCTCCGCATTCGTGGCCTACCTTTCCAGCCTGACCAACCTGAAGTTCTCCGCCACCCAATATGCGTTGCTCAGCTCGATCATGCTGTTGCTGCCGCGGCTGATCGGTGGGTATTCGGGGGTGATGGTGGAGAAGTTCGGCTATCACAATTTCTTCCTGATCACCTGCATGCTGGGTGTGCCGACGTTGCTGCTGATTGCGCTGCATTGGTTTCAGGAGAATCGGCGAATTCGGTTGAATCCACCGCAGGAAGACTGACACACATGCTTTTGTGGTGAGGGAGCTTGCTCCCGCTGGGGTGCGAAGCAGCCCCAAAAGCCGGCTCCAGCTGCGCTGTCGAACGGGAGCAAGCTCCCTCACTACAGACATCCCTACATTCTGATGCCTGTACGGCGGCAGTTTGCGCCCGTACAATCCAGAGTCATTTCAAGTCCAAGCAACCGACAACGGCCTACCATGCGTACCAGTCAATATTTGCTCGCCACACAGAAAGAAACGCCTTCCGACGCGGTTGTGATCAGCCATCAGCTGATGCTGCGCGCCGGTATGATCCGCAAACTGGCCTCCGGCCTGTACACCTGGCTGCCCATGGGCTTGAAGGTGATGCGCAAGGTCGAAGCCATCGTTCGTGAAGAAATGAACGCTGCCGGCTCTCTGGAAGTGTTGATGCCGAGTACCCAACCGGCTGAACTGTGGCAGGAATCCGGGCGCTGGGAAGAGTACGGCCCTGAGCTGCTGCGCTTCAAGGATCGTCATGGCCGCGACTTCTGCGCCGGCCCGACCCACGAAGAAGTGATCACCGATCTGATGCGCAACGAGCTGAGCAGCTACAAGCAGCTGCCGCTGAACCTGTATCAGATCCAGACCAAATTCCGTGACGAAATCCGTCCACGCTTCGGTTTGATGCGCGGCCGCGAATTCATCATGAAGGATGCGTACTCGTTCCACGCCGACCAGGCGTCACTGCAGGTCACCTACGACCGCATGCACCAGGCCTACTGCAACGTGTTCACCCGCCTGGGCCTGAAGTTCCGCCCGGTTGAAGCGGACAACGGCTCCATCGGCGGCGCCGGTTCCCACGAATTCCACGTACTGGCCGAGTCCGGCGAAGACGATATCGTGTTCAGCAACGGCTCCGACTACGCGGCGAACATCGAGAAAGCCGAAGCCGTGCCACGGGAAACCTCCCGTCCAGCACCGGCTGAAGAGCTGCGCCTGGTGGACACCCCTGAGACCAAGACCATCGCGGCCCTGGTGGAAAAATTCAATCTGCCGATTGAAAAGACCATCAAGACCCTGATCGTGCGCGCCGAAGAAGAAGGCAAGCTGATCGCCCTGGTGATCCGTGGCGACCACGAACTCAACGAAATCAAGGCGGCCCAGCAACCTGGCGTGGCCAGCCCGCTGGTCATGGCTACCGACGCCGAACTGCGTGACGCCATTGGCGCCGGCGCAGGTTCGCTCGGCCCGCTGAACCTGCCACTGCCGATCATCATCGACCGTTCGGTCGAGCTGATGAGCGACTTCGGCATCGGCGCGAACATCGACGACAAGCACTACTTCGGCGTGAACTGGGAGCGTGACCTGCCGGTTCCGACGGTGGCCGATCTGCGTAACGTGGTGGCCGGTGACCCAAGCCCGGATGGCAAGGGCACCCTGGAAATCAAGCGCGGCATCGAAGTCGGGCACATCTTCCAGCTGGGCAACAAGTACAGCCAGGCGATGAACTGCAAAGTGCTGGGCGAGAACGGCAAGCCGGTGATCCTGGAAATGGGTTGCTACGGCATTGGCGTTTCCCGGGTGGTTGCCGCTGCCATCGAGCAGAACAACGACGAGAACGGCATCATCTGGAGCGACACCCTGGCGCCGTTCCAGATCGCCCTGGTGCCACTGCGTTATGAGACCGAGCAAGTACGCGAAGCCACCGACAAACTGTATGCCGATCTGACGGCCGCCGGTTTTGAAGTGTTGCTGGATGACCGGGACAAGAAAACCAGCCCGGGCATCAAATTCGCCGACATGGAATTGATTGGCATCCCGCACCGGATCGTGGTCAGTGACCGCGGCCTGGCCGATGGCAATCTGGAATACAAGAGCCGGACCGAAGCCGAAGCCCAACCGTTGCCGGTGGCTGACGTGCTGTCTTTCCTTCAGGCGCGTATTCGTCGCTGAAAACCAGATCAAGAGAAGTCATGTTCAAGCGAAACACCAGAGCCCTGGGGGGCGCCGCCTTGTGCGGCGCCCTGCTGGTCAGCGGCTGCGCCAACCAGATGTCGCAACGCAGTGAGCACGAGGAGCGGGTCGAGCGTAAGTTGCTCGACCACAGCCTGCAGATCGATGTAGGCGAACCCAAAGTGCTGGAGCTGCCGCAACGCCGGGTCCGCATTCACGAGCAGAAGACCTTCGAGGTCACCGAGTTCGAAGTCACCCGTCGTTACGACCGCTACACGCCCTACCAGCCCTGGCGCAAACTCTATGAGATGCCTTTGGGTGCCGTAGCCCTGGTGGCCGGCGCGGGCGCCAATGTGGTGAACGTATTCGCCCTTGGCAACCTGCCGACCAGTGTGACGCGTGACTGGCTGATCTACGGCGTGGACGGCCTAAACCCGTTCATGAACGTGCAGTCCCACGGCCGCGCGCAACAGAACCTGGCGGGTATTGATGAAGTCCAGCGCGACAAGCGCGTGGAGTATTCGAGCCTGCCCTGGAGCGAACGCCCGGTGCAAGTCACCGCCGGCAAGCAAGTCCATGAGCTGACCACCGACCGTAACGGCGTATTGCGCCTGAATCTGTTGGACAGCCCGTTTGCCGAGCAGGACCTGAACCGCGTCACGACCTTGAAGATCAGCGTGGAAGATGGCCAGGACGACGTGCATTCGGACTCCACGCTGGCGGTCAGCAGCACCTTGCGCAACAAGTTGCTGGAAGCCCACGGACTGATCTATGACGACCTGGAAGATGACGAAGTCAGTCAGTGGGTGCATAGGGTCAAGCGCTTGTCTGAACTGGGCCTGGAAGAAGAAGCCAGCGAGCTGGAGCAAAGCCTGATCGAACTGACCCGCAATGATCCCGAGTTGCAGCAGGAATTCCTGCAGGCGTTGACCAAGGATGCGGGGCGGTTGGTGGCAGATCCTGGCGCTCGCTAAGAACAACGACGATAAAACTGTAGGAGCTGGCTTGCCAGCGATGGCGCCAGGTCAGCTTGCACATGCGGCTGGTAGATTGCCATCGCCGGCAAGCCGGCTCCTACAGGTTTTAATCCGGTTTCTACCAGGAGAACTCGAGCTGTTCGTTGCCATTGCTTAAATCCAGCAACCGCACCCCAATCCCCAGCAACCGCACCGGCTTCCCACCCCGGTTAAACGCCTGCGTCAGCAGTTGTTGATAACTCTCCAGATCCCGCCCTGCCCCCGCCTGCTCCAAGGTGGTCTGGGTAAAGTCATGAAATTTCACCTTAACGAACGGCTTGCCTGCCCGGTAACTGCTGTCGATGCGCGCCATGCGTCCGGCCAGGGTTTCCATGAGTTCGGGGAGTTTGGCCAGGCAACTTGAGAGATCCGGCAGGTCCACGTCGTAGGTATTTTCCACACTGATCGACTGCCGGCGACTGTCGTTCTGCACCACGCGGTCATCGATCCCACGGGCCAGGCTCCACAGCCGCTCGCCAAAACTGCCGAATTCGCGCACCAACGCCAGCTTGTTCCACTCGCGCAACTGCAGGCAGTCTTCGATTCCCAGGCGCGCCAGTTTGTCCGCCGTGACCTTGCCCACACCGTGCAACTTGCTCACGCGCAACTGCGAGACGAAGTCTTCAACCTGGTCCGGGGTGATCACGAAGAGTCCGTTGGGCTTCTTCCAATCGCTGGCGATCTTGGCCAGGAACTTGTTCGGCGCCACGCCGGCGGACACGGTGATGTGCAACTGGTTGGAGACACGCCGGCGAATATCCTGGGCAATGCGCGTGGCACTGCCGCCGAAATGCGAGCTGTCGGACACATCCAGATAGGCTTCATCCAGTGACAACGGCTCGATCAGGTCGGTGTAGTCGCGAAAGATGGTCTGGATTTCCTTCGACGCTTCCTTATAGGCGTCCATGCGCGGCTTGACGATGGTCAGGTCCGGGCACAGCTTCAAGGCATGGCGTGACGACATGGCCGAGCGCACGCCATAGGCCCGCGCCTCGTAGTTGCAGGTAGCGATCACCCCGCGCCGGTCGGCCGAGCCACCCACCGCCAGCGGTTTTTGCGCCAGGCTCGGGTCATCGCGCATCTCGATGGCGGCGTAGAAGCAATCACAGTCGACGTGGATGATTTTGCGCTGCGTCATATAAACGGGGGTGTGTACCTACGGGTGGCCAGTATCGCACTCACACCTGTATATAGCACCAGTAGTTTGATTCTTCTGCTTGAGCGGTAGGAAAAATCCCGGATGAATTTATTTTCTCAATCGGATTTGGCCTGCTGATAGAGCTGAAACCCTCGGCCAGACTGGGCTGGCGGGGTATCGAGAGGCCACCTTGGAGAGCTAACCGATTGAACCACAAGCGCTTTTCTTCGATTCACGGGTTGACACACCTGCGTTCCTCTGTAGAATGCCGACACACAGACGCGGGATGGAGCAGTCTGGTAGCTCGTCGGGCTCATAACCCGAAGGTCGTCGGTTCAAATCCGGCTCCCGCAACCAAACATCAAAAAAGGCTACTCGAAAGAGTGGCCTTTTTTGTGCCTGCTCGTTTTTCCTTCCTGTACGAAAATTGTAAGACAAAAAAATCTTTACTCGTCGCGCACTTACCGCCCTTGGTCAACCTGTAACGACAAATTCACACTTATTTGACCCATCAGCCCATTAACGGTTGACACCCCGCCGTTGGGCTGTAGAATGCCGCCCACAGACGCGGGATGGAGCAGTCTGGTAGCTCGTCGGGCTCATAACCCGAAGGTCGTCGGTTCAAATCCGGCTCCCGCAACCAAACATCAAAAAAGGCTACTCGAAAGAGTGGCCTTTTTTGTATCCGGTGAAAAAGTTCTTCTGAAACAATGGCATGGCATCTTTCATGAAACCCTACACGGTTTGTTGAGTCCATCTCTTTGCAAGCTATGCTCAATGCTCAATCGCTACCCTCTACGACCAATGGCCGCTGTCGCCGCACCCGGTGATACGCGTTAATATTTGTAATTATTTTGTCCATAGGGATTGGTAACTTGGCTGGATACCTCCATCCTGTCGCGCACAATCCACGAGGTGATTGATGCGCGCCAACTCGTCTGAACCACAAGACACTGTTACAGCAGAACAACCGATCACACCCACCCGTTTGCGTTGGCTGGATCTGGTGAGCAAGTACCGGCAACCCATCGGGCTGGCCGTCACCCTATTGTTGTTCGCCATCGCCCTGATCGCCTGCCGCCACCTGCTGTTGGAACTGGACCTCTACGCCCTCCACGACTCGATCCTGGAAGTGCCCAAGCCCGCCTTGCTGGGTGCGTTTGCGGCGGCCGTCGCCGGTTTCGTCATTCTATTGGGCTACGAATTTTCCGGCGCGCGCTACGCGGGCGTGAACCTGCCCGCCAAAACCCTGGCCCTCGGTGGCTTTACCGCCTTCGCCATCGGCAATGCGATTGGCCTGTCGATGCTCTCCGGCGGTTCGGTGCGTTACCGTTTATATGCACGCCATGGCATCGGGGCTTCGGAAGTCGCGCACATGACAGTGTTCGCCAGCCTGGCGCTCGGTACTGCACTGCCGCCACTGGCTGCACTGGCGACACTGAGCAACCTGCCCGCCGCATCGACCTACCTGCATTTGCCACAGGCTGTGCTGGGCGGTATTGCTGGCGCGGTGCTGTTGTTGTCGGCGGTGTTGTGCATCGGCATTTATCGCCGTCGCCTGCCGGAACAACCCTACCCGGATAACCTGCTGGTAAAAGCCGGTCGTCGCACCCTGCGCCTGCCGGGTCGCCGCCTGACCTTCCTGCAACTGATCATTACCGCGCTGGACGTGGCCGCTGCCGCCACTGTCCTTTATATGCTGCTACCGGAAGCGCCGCCGTTCGGTCCCTTCCTGCTGGTGTACCTGCTGGCCTTGGCCGCTGGTGTGCTCAGCCATGTGCCGGGCGGTGTGGGCGTATTCGAAGCGATCCTGCTGGCGGCCTTCGCCGACAAACTGGGCGCCGCGCCATTGGCCGCCGCCCTGCTGCTGTATCGCATGATCTACGTGGTGTTGCCGCTGCTGATCGCCTGCGTGTTCCTGTTGGTCAACGAAGCACAGCGCCTGTTCCAGACCCAGCAAAGCCTGCGGGTCGCCTCGGGGCTGGCAGCGCCAGTATTGGCCGTGCTGGTTTTTTTGTCCGGCGTGGTCCTGCTGTTCTCTGGCGCCACGCCCGAAATCGACTCACGCCTGGAAAACATCGGCTTCCTGATTCCCCACCGCCTGATTGACGCCTCGCACTTTGGCGCCAGCCTGATCGGCGTGCTGTGCCTGTTGCTGGCCCAGGGTCTGCGTCGACGTTTGTCGGCTGCCTGGATGCTGACCATGGTGCTGCTGTTGGTCGGCGCCCTGCTCTCGCTGCTCAAGGGTTTCGACTGGGAAGAAGCCAGCCTGATGACCATGACCGCGATCCTGCTGGCGATCTTCCGACGCTCGTTTTATCGCGCCAGCCGCCTCACCGAACTGCCCTTCTCGCCGCTGTACCTGGTGGCCAGTGTCTGCGTGCTGGGCGCTTCGATCTGGCTGCTGTTGTTCGCTTATCAAGACGTACCGTACAGCCATCAACTGTGGTGGCAGTTCACCCTGGACGCCAATGCCCCCCGCGGCCTGCGCTCGCTGCTGGGCGCCGCCGTGGTGCTGGTGATCGTGTCGTTGACCTGGCTGCTGCGCACCGCGCGCCCGGTGATCCACTTGCCGACGCCGGACGAACTGGAGCGCGCCAGCAAGATCCTGATGGCCTCGTCCCAGCCCGACGGGGGTCTGGCGCTTACCGGCGACAAAGCGCTGCTGTTCCACCCCAATGATGAAGCTTTCCTCATGTACGCCCGTCGCGGCCGCAGCCTGGTAGCCTTGTACGACCCGATTGGCCCGACCCAGCCACGGGCCGAGATGATCTGGCAGTTCCGTGACCTGTGCGACATTCACCATGCCCGCCCGGTGTTCTACCAGGTCCGCGCCGAGAACCTGCCGTACTACATGGACATCGGCCTCACCGCCATCAAGCTGGGCGAAGAAGCCCGCGTCGACCTGAAACGCTTTGACCTGGAAGCCAAGGGCAAAGAGATGAAGGACCTGCGCTACACCTGGAACCGCGGCTCGCGGGACGGCCTGTCCCTGGAGATCTGCGAGCCGGGCACCGCGCCGATGGACGAGCTCAAGGTAATCTCCGATGCCTGGCTGACCGGCAAGAACGTACGGGAAAAAGGCTTTTCCCTGGGACGTTTCAGCGACGACTACCTCAAGCACTTTCGCATCGCGATCATTCGCTTCGAAGGGCGCCCGGTGGCCTTCGCCAACCTGCTCGAGACCTACAACCACGACCTGGCCAGTCTCGACCTGATGCGCGCCCACCCGGACGCGCCCAAGCTGACCATGGAGTTCATGATGGTCGGCCTGATTCAACACTATAAGAGTCACGGCTACGCCCGCTTCAGCCTCGGCATGGTGCCTTTGTCGGGCCTGCAACCACGACGCGGCGCCCCGCTGACCCAACGCCTGGGTTCGATGGTGTTCCGTCGTGGCGAGCAACTGTATAACTTCCAAGGTTTGCGCCGCTTCAAAGACAAGTTCCAGCCTGACTGGGAACCCCGTTACATGGCCGTGCCCGCAGGACTTGATCCGCTGGTGGCACTGGCCGATACCGCCGCCCTGATCGCGGGCGGCTTGACTGGATTGGTGAAACGCTGATGATTCGACGCTCCTGGCGGTATGTATTGGCCTTTGTAGTGCTGCTCGCCCTGGTCCTGGGTGGCGGCTATTGGTACTGGAACCGCCCTGCCCCCCAGCCGACCCTGGAGCAACTGCCCCAGGCCGATGGCTCGGTGATGACCCGGGTAACCCCGTACGGAGCGCCGAAAGCCCGTGTGGCCGTGGCCGTGATGCCCGATGAAATCCTGACCGACAGCCAACTGGTCGCCTTGAGCCAAGGCGGCAAGGCGCAGATTGTCCAGGTGATCCTGCCCAAGGACGACTGCAAGCTGCAGGAACAAGCGCTGCAAAACGCCCTGGGCCAGCTCAAGGGCCAAGCAACGCTGGTCAGCGGCATCGGCCCTGGCGCCGCCCTCGCCTGGCGCTGGCTGGCCACCCAGAACGACGACAAGGCCAACGCCATCTCCGTCGGCTTCGCCTTGGTGCAGGAAGGCTGCAAGGATCCACTGCCAAAGACAGCCGCACACGGCAATTGGCTGGTGGCCTGGAACGACAACCCTGACGATGAAAGCGCCAGTTTCGTACGTGACACCCCGCGCGCCACCACCAGTATCAGCGACTACGACATTCACTACCCGCAAGTGCTGAACAACGAGCTGCGCAAGCAACTGGTAGGTTCGGACAACGGCGGCCTGGCAATTCCGGTGGTTGAAGTCCCGGCCGGCCAAGCGAAGGACACCGTCACCCTGTTCCTCTCCGGTGATGGCGGCTGGCGTGACCTGGACCGTGACGTGGCCGGTGAAATGGCCAAGATCGGCTACCCGGTGGTGGGTATCGATACTCTGCGCTATTACTGGCAGCACAAGACCCCGGAACAAAGCGCCAAGGACCTCACCGAACTGATGCAGCACTACCGTCAGAAATGGGGCACCAAGCGCTTCGTACTGACCGGTTATTCGTTCGGCGCCGATGTATTGCCGGCCATCTACAACCGCCTGCCGGAAAACGAGCAGCAGCGCGTGGACGCGATCATTCTGCTGGCGTTCGCGCGCACGGGCAGCTTCGAAATTGAAGTGGAAGGCTGGTTGGGCAACGCCGGTAAAGAAGCCGCCACCGGGCCGGAAATGGCCAAGCTGCCCCCTGAGAAAGTGGTGTGCATCTACGGCGCGGAAGAGGTCGACGAGAGCGGCTGCACGGACAAGACAGCCGTGGGTGAAGCGTTGAAGTTGCCAGGTGGGCATCACTTCGATGAGAACTACCCGGCGCTGGCGAAGCGGTTGGTGGATATCATCGTGAAGCACCAGGCCAAAACCGAATAAGCTCTTCCCCCGTGGGAGCTGGCTTTTGTGGTGAGCGGGCTTGCCCCGCGCTGGGTGGCGAAGCCGCCCCAATAAGAACGCCGCATTCTGTCAGACAGAATGCGGCGTTTGGTTTTAGGGCTGCTGCGCAGCCCAGCGCGGGGCAAGCCCGCTCACCACACAAGCCCGCTCACCCCAGGTAGCTTGCTCCTACAGCGTCTAGCGCGGTTCGATGTGGGCAATCATCAGTTGCACAGTCTCATTCCCACGAAACTCGTTCACATCCAGCTTGTACGCCAACTCCACCCAACGCACGGTCGGGTTCGGCCAGACCTCACGGTCCACTCCAAAGGCAATGCCATCGAGTTTCACTGACCCGCATTCAGTCTTGAGCACCACCTTCAGGTGCCGCTCACCCACCACCCGCTGCTCTACCAACTGGAATACACCGTGAAAGACCGGCTCGGGAAAGTGCTGCCCCCACGGCCCGGCATGTCGCAATGCGCGAGCCAGTTCCAGATGAAACTCTTCCACCGCCAGGGTGCCGTCGGACAGCAGGCGCCCGGTGAGGTCTTCTTCGCGCAGTTGCCGGCGCACTTCAGCGTCAAACGCTTCGGCAAACAGTGGGAAGTTTTCCTCGCGCAGTGTCAGGCCAGCCGCCATGGCGTGACCGCCGTATTTGGCGATCAGGTTGGGATGCTGGCTCGCGACCACCGCCAGGGCGTCACGGATATGAAAACCCTGCACAGAGCGCCCTGAGCCCTTCAACAGGCCATCACCGGCGTCGGCAAAGGCGATGGTCGGGCGGAAGTAACGTTCTTTCATTCGCGATGCGAGAATCCCGATCACGCCCTGGTGCCATTCCGGATCGAACAGGCACAAGCCGTAAGGCATCGATTCCACCGGCAGGTCCTTGAGCTGGGCCAGGGCCTCGCGCTGCATGCCTTGCTCGATGGACTTGCGATCCTGGTTCATGCCGTCCAGTTGCGCGGCCATTTCCCGCGCGGCGGCAACGTCGGTGGTGAGCAGGCATTCGATGCCCAGGCTCATGTCATCCAGGCGCCCGGCGGCGTTCAGGCGTGGCCCGAGGATAAATCCCAGGTCGGTCGAGGTGATGCGTGCGGCATCGCGCTTGGCCACTTCCAGGATCGCCTTGATCCCCGGCCGCGCACGGCCAGCGCGGATACGCTCCAGGCCTTGATGCACGAGGATGCGGTTGTTGGCGTCCAGGGGCACTACGTCGGCCACGCTGCCCAGGGCAACCAGGTCGAGCAATTCACCAATGTTGGGTTGCGGCTTGTTGTCGTACCAGCCCAAGCTGCGCAGGCGCGCACGCAGCGCCATCAGCACGTAAAAGATCACACCCACGCCGGCCAGGGCCTTGCTCGGAAACTCACAGCCGGGCTGGTTCGGATTGACGATGGCATCTGCCGCCGGCAACTCATCACCAGGCAAGTGGTGGTCCGTCACCAACACCTGCAACCCCGCCGCTTTCGCCGCCGCCACGCCTTCGACGCTGGAAATGCCGTTGTCCACGGTGATCAGCAACTGCGGCTCGCGCTGCAGGGCGACAGCGACAATTTCCGGGGTCAGGCCGTAGCCGTACTCGAAACGGTTGGGCACGAGGTAATCGACATGGGCCGCACCGAGCAAACGCAGGCCCAGGGTGCCTACGGTGCTGGCGGTGGCGCCATCGGCGTCGAAGTCACCGACGATTAAGATACGCTGGCGCTGCTCCAATGCGGTCACCAGCAAGTCCACCGCCGCATCAATCCCTTTGAGCTGTTGATAGGGAATCAACCGGGCCAGGCTTTTATCCAGCTCGGCCTCGGACTGCACCCCGCGCGCGGCGTAGAGACGGGTCAACAGCGGTGGCAGTTCACCGAGAAACGGGAGGACGGCGGGCAACGGGCGAGGATCGATACGCATGGGAAGCAGGTGAATTCTCTTCAATAAACGGTAGGAGCGAGCTTGCTCGCGAAAATCGTTAACGATGACACGGATTGCCTAGATGAACGCGGCGCCCTCAGGTTCTTCGCGAGCAAGCTCGCTCCTACAGGTTCAGCCGCGTTCGCCGACCAGCCATTGCAGTTGGACTTCATGCTGGCCACGGTCGTCGGTGACGAACATCGTGCCTTCGCTGATCATCACATCCCACTTGATGACGCGGGGCATGTCCTTGGCCAGGGTCTCCAGGACTTCCTGGGGCACGGCGGCGATGTGTACGTTTTTCAGGTTATTCGCCACCGGCACTACCTTGCCTTCCCACACGCGCAAGCTGCCGTAGGCCAGCAGGCTGGTGCGTTCGGTGCGGCGCGAGCACCAGGTGAGGCGGTCGGCGTCGGGCTGGCCGACTTCGATCCAGTGCAAAACCCGATCATCCAGGCTTTTTTCCCACAGGGCTGGTTCGTCTACATCTGACAGGCCGCGCCCGAACGACAACTGCTCGTTGTACCAGAGGGCGTAGGCCAGCAGGCGCACGGTCATGCGCTCTTCGGTTTCCGACGGGTGGCGGGCGATGGTCTGTTTGACGCTCTCGTACACCGAGCGATCGAGGTCGGTGAGGTTGAGTTCGAATTTGTAGGTCGTGGACGGCTGGGCCATGAACGGGCTTCTAGAGACAAGGAAAGGCGGCCAGTCTAACCGATGGCGAGGCTATTCAACGAATCCTGCGCTGCCCAGGGCTACTCGCCTATGTTAAAAGGCATCACACCCACGCCCTGCGCAGACAAGGATCCTCATGTCGTTCAACGCCAAACCGCTTGCCGGACTGAAAGTCATCGAACTCGGCACCCTGATCGCCGGCCCGTTTGCCTCCCGTATCTGTGCGGAATTCGGCGCCGACGTGATCAAGGTCGAGTCTCCCGACGGCGGCGACCCGCTGCGCAAATGGCGCAAGCTGTACGAGGGCACATCGCTGTGGTGGTTCGTGCAGGCGCGTAACAAACAGTCGCTGACGCTGAACCTCAAGCACCCCGACGGCCTGGCCATCCTCAAGCAACTGTTGGCCGACGCCGACATCCTGATCGAGAATTTCCGCCCCGGCGTGCTGGAAAAACTCGGCCTGAGCTGGGAAACCCTGCACGCCCTCAACCCCAAGCTGGTGATGGTACGTCTCTCCGGCTTTGGCCAGACCGGGCCGATGAAAGATCAGCCAGGGTTTGGTGCTGTGGGCGAATCCATGGGCGGCCTGCGCTACATCACCGGCTTTGAAGACCGCCCGCCGGTCCGCACCGGTATTTCGATCGGCGACTCGATCGCCGCGTTATGGGCGGTGATCGGTGCGTTGATGGCGTTGCGTCATCGCGAAGTCAATGGCGGTTTGGGGCAAGTGGTGGATGTGGCGCTGTACGAAGCCATCTTCGCCATGATGGAGAGCATGATTCCGGAGTTCGACGTGTTTGGCTTCATCCGCGAACGCACCGGTAACATCATGCCCGGCATCACGCCGTCCTCGATCCACACCAGCGCCGACGGCAAGCATGTACAGATTGGCGCCAACGGCGATGCGATCTTCAAGCGCTTTATGTCGGCCATCGGTCGAGAAGACCTCGCCAACGATCCTGCACTTGCCAGCAATGACGGGCGCGATAGCCGCCGTGATGAGTTGTATGGGGTCATTGATCGCTGGGTGAACTCGCTGCCGCTGGGTCAGGTGGTAGATATCCTGAATAAGGCCGAAGTGCCCGCCAGCCGCATCTATAGCGCCGAAGACATGCTCGGCGACCCGCAATTCCTCGCCAGGGAGATGTTCCTCAAGGCCAAGTTGCCTGGCGGCAAGGACTTCAAGATGCCAGGCATCGTGCCCAAGCTGTCGGACACGCCGGGCAGCTGCGAATGGGTCGGGCCGCAGTTGGGTGAACATAACAGCCAGGTACTGGGCAGGCTGGGTTATGACGCTGCCGCCATTGTGCGTTTACGTGAGGCAGGCGCGATCTGATGATCCGCAGGCTTGCTCAGCTTTGCCTCGGCGTCATGCTCGCCTGGGGCCCGACCGCCAACGCTGAAGACACGCTGGTCTGGCTACTACGGGACTTGCCTCCCCTGACCATTTTCGAAGGCCCGCGCAAGGGCCAGGGTGCGCTGGATCAACTGTTGCCGATATTGAGCGAACGCCTGCCGGAGTACCGCCACCAAGTGCTGCACGTCAATCGCGCACGGGGCATGCAAATGCTGCGTGAGCCCACGTTCACCTGCGATCCTTCATTGCTGTGGACGGCCGAACGGGCCAGGTACGTCGTGTTTTCCAGCCAGGCGTTTGTGGTGGCCAGCAATGGCGTCACCATCCGACACGACCAGCAGGACGCCATGGCGCCTTACATCACGCAAGGCCAGTTTGACCTGCAGGCGTTCCTCGATGCTCACACGTCAAGGGTGGGAGCCATCGCCGAGCGCAGCTACGGGCCTGTCATCGATGAACAGCTCAAGCACGCTGATGCGCACAAGCTCGCACTGCATTACGGCAACGACGCCTTGGGTAGCCTGTTGCAGATGCAACGCCTGGGCAGACTGGAGGCGGTGTTGGGTTATTGGCCGGAAATCCGCTATCACGCGATGCAGCAGGGCATCGTCTCGGACGACTTGATGTTCTACCCCATCAAAGGCTCGGCGCCTTACCAACGGACGCACATCGGTTGCTCGGATACGCCCCAGGGACGCCAAGCCATCGAAAGGATCAACCAGGTCCTGCGCGAAATCCCACAAGAGCAGATACAGCAGTCCTACGCCTCATGGCTGGACCCCGTCATGCGTGAACAGTATCTGCGCGATAACCCGAGTTTTTTCCAGGACTCGCCGGCCCCCTGACAAATCGCAGGCAAAAAGAAACCCCGGAGCGTGGGGAGACACTTCGGGGTTAAACGTGGCCTACAAAGACCAGTACAACAAGACACAAACACCGGAGCACAATGTTTGCTCTTGTTGTTACGAAATCTGACCGGCCACGCTGTAGGAAGTTTCCATAATTAAACAATTCTTCATGCGGCGGTGGCGTTGCGGGTCTGGGCTGCGTTGCGCAAGGCCGCGATGACCGAGGGTTCGACGCGCCCTTCGGCAATTTTGATGTCACGCAGCAGGCAATCCACCACATCCACCAGCACGCGTTTGTCCATCAATTGGGCGCGGTCGACTTCACGTTCGACCACAATGGCGCCAGCAGGATTCTTCACGGTTACCAGGCACTCGTCCTGCACACCAGAGGTGGTCAGCGTAACCTGATAAGGGCTCAGTGCTTCTTCGAGCAATAGGCTGATACTTTCCATCTCGATCACCACTCAATAGTTCGGGAACAATCGTTTCAACGGGAGAGCTGCATCTATCCTAAGTGACTGGTTGTGACGTAGGAAAGTTCGCTTTTTCGTCTTTTGGGGCCGTCAGGGGGTGACGGATTCCAGCATGCGCTTGCAACATGACAACGAAAAAACGGCCGCACATAACTGCTTACGCAATGGGTGGCTGATTTGAGGTTTTCCGGGGGTTGAGGCCGGAGGTGAATCCTATACTCGTTGAGCACTGGTCACGCTGCAACGCAGGTAAAAGCGCATGTCAAAAGGCCCTTATTGCGAAGGATGAAGATGATGGCGGAACACAATGAACAGCAAACATCGACAGACAGAATGCACGCCGAGGTCTCACGTATTTTTGCTGAAATCGCACGTATGAACGCAGAGCAGAACAAACTCAACAAAGAATCCCTGAAGATAACCTGTGAGACTTTCTGGTACCCGGTGGGTATCGCGACAGGGTTCTATGCCGCAGTCGGCACCGTCATAGTCGTCGCGCAGAAACTATTCTCGTAACACTAGACCGGGCCTGCCAGAAACAGAAAACGCCGCTGCCCCACGGAAGGGAAAGCGGCGTTTTTGTGCACCGTGCCCCCACCACTTTCCACCATCACTGGGTTAACAGGCTAAAATCCCCGAATTGTCCGGGGAATCTATCTTGAGAAGCGCACCTGAAAAACCCTTGCGCATCATCCTTGCCGACGACCATCCCATTTTCCTGATTGGTCTGCGAGCCGTCTTGGAACGCGATGAACAGTTGGAAATCGTCGGCGAAGCCAACTCACCCCAGTCCCTTGCCCAATTGCTGCAACACTGTGCCTGCGACCTGTTGATCACCGATTTCATGATGCCCGCCGAACCCCAGGCCGACGGTTTGCGACTGATCGAACAACTGCGCCGGCATCACCCAACGCTGCCCATCGTCGTGGTGACTATGCTCAACAACGCTGGGTTGTTTCACGCCATTCTGGAGCTGGGTGTCATGGGCCTGCTGAGTAAAGCCAGCCTCGCGAATGAATTGCCTGAAGCCGTCCGGCGGGTACGCCAGCAGCAATGCTATGTGGCCCACACCATTCGCCAGTCACTGAGCGCCATGGGCACTGACCGATTGCAGTCCCACGAGCAACTGTCGCCCCGCGAGCTGGAAGTGATTCGCCTGCTGGCGAGAGGGCTGACCGTGGGTGAGATCGCGGCACATCTGCATCGCAGCAAGCAGACAGTCAGTGCGCAAAAAGTGAGCGCCATGCGCAAGCTCGGGCTCAGTACCGACGCATCATTGTTTATCTACGTGCAGGAGCATGGGTTGGCCTAGCCTCGTGGCCGAGCCACTCTTTCAGTGCCTGAGCGTCCATCGGCGGGGCAATCAGGCGGCCTTGCAACCAGGCAGGGCCCAGTGCACAGGCCGCCTCACGATCGGCTGTCGTTTCAATGCCCGCAATCACCACGTTCATGCCCATACGGCTGGCCATGCTCATGGCGCCTGCGACAACGGCCACTTTGCGCTCATCACCTGCCATTCCACAGGCAAAGGCCGGTGGTATTTTCAGCTCGGTGAAAGGCAGCTCCAGCAAACGCTGCAAACTCGTACCGCCGACGCCGAAGTCACCGATAGACAACTTGCAACCGATCATCCGCAAACGTAGCAAGCTGCTGACATGAGCACTGTCGGTGTTCAAACGGGTGGTTTCGACCAGTTCCAGCGTCAGGCTATGGGCGGGCACGGCATAGCGTTGCAGCAGGCGCTGCAGCCTCTGGGGAAAATGCGCATGCTCCAGCATCCGCCCGGGAATGTTCACCGCCACTGGTAAGATCTCGCCCGTATCCCACGCTATCTGGCTGACAAGGCCTAGGGCCTCTTCCATCACATGCCAGGTAAACGCCTCCTCCATGCCGGCAAACTCCAGCACCGGCAGGAATTCATGCGGTAGCAACACTTCTCCCTCAGGTAGGTACCACCTCGCCAGCACCTCAACCCCTTGCAATACGCCTGCCTGGCAAACGATAGGCTGAAAGCTGGCGCTGGCGTAGCGCGCGATGGCTACCTGGCAGGCATCCACCGTAGGCGGCAATTCATCCTGCTCATTCACCCCCAACAGTTGGCGTACCCTCTCCCAGGACACTACCTGCGGCCCT
This sequence comes from Pseudomonas sp. MYb541, assembly GCF_037479595.1. Taxonomy (NCBI): domain Bacteria; kingdom Pseudomonadati; phylum Pseudomonadota; class Gammaproteobacteria; order Pseudomonadales; family Pseudomonadaceae; genus Pseudomonas; species Pseudomonas sp. MYb541. The sequence goes on from NZ_JBBGYS010000015.1 coordinate 45,934, forward strand.
GGGCGTAAGTGTTGCCGGCAAACCGTCAGCAGTTGCCCGATCAGCTGTGCCGAGGCGGGTTTGGGCAAACACCTGAGCACATTCAACCCGGCCTGACGCGCCATGTTGGCGACACCCTCCAATACGTTGGGCTCAGCATTGCTTAACAGGATCAGCACCTGAGTCTGCCGCAGCTCGCCCAATTCGCGAATCAGTTCAAGGGCATCGCCTTGCTCCAGATAGAGGTCGCAAATAGCGATGTCTACCGGCCCCTTGCTCGCCAATGACTGCCGGGCGGCCTCTACTGTTTCGGCCGTCATTACATTGAATACACCATTGGCATTGAGCATCTGGTGCAGGGCCATCAGTTGGAACGGGTTATCTTCGAGGATCAAGACATTGAGGGAGCGCATGACAAACTCTACGGCGTAAAAGCGAGGTGGCGCAGGCTACTCAAAAGGCCCTGCGCGCCCCATAGGACACGTCCTATTCTTGCGGATTCAAATGAGCCCCCAGCTCAACTTTAAACTCTGCCAGCGCTTCATTCAGCACAAGCCAAAGGGGTTGAACTTCTTTAATACGCTGCTCACGCAGGCAGCTTTCAAGCCCCACACACGCCTTGGCAAGGGGCAGCGCATCCACCAGGCAGCAAATGCCCTTGAGGCGATGCAGCGAGGCCTTTACCCGGGGAAAATCCTGTTCCGCCAACGCCGCCTCGATCGCGTCGTGCTCATGTTCAAGACTCTTCGCCAGCTCCTCCAGCATTCGCTGCAGCACCGGCCCATCGGCCTGGGTCATCGCATGCAAGGTTTGGATATTGAAGGTGCGCAACGGCGCCACGCGGGCGAGTACCCTGGCCCAGTGTTCAAGGGTGACCGGCTTGACCAACAGTTCATCCATCCCCACCTCAAGACAACGCTGGTGCTCATCCTCCATGGCATTGGCGGTACAACCCACCAACGCACAGCGCGGTCGTCGCTCCTGCGCTTCAATCCCGCGGACCGCTTCGCTCAAGGCGTAGCCCGACATACCCGGCATGTTGCAATCGGTCACCAGCACGTCAAAGGCGTCATCTCGCCAATGCTGCAAGGCCAACTCAGCCGAGTCGAGGGCCACCACCCGATGACCGAGGAACTGAAGCTGCTGAGCCAGCACCAGACGATTGGCGGGCAGGTCATCCACAACCAGCACCGACAAACGGCGACCGACAGTCGGCAGGGCCACCTCAGGCACAACGGGCATGTCGTCGCCACTGACCCGTTCCAGATACAGGTCAATGCACACCGTCGTGCCCTCGCCCGCCGCGCTGCTCAGGGAGATCGTGCCGCCCATCAACTCCACCAGTTGCTGACAAATGCTCAAGCCCAGTCCCGTCCCGCCATGCTGAGCCGCCGTCAGCGGGCTGACCTGGACAAAGGGCTTGAACACCCGGGCCTGTTGTTCGACGCCAATCCCCGGCCCACTGTCTGCAACACACACATGCAGGTATTCAGCGCCTGACTCATCGCACAGGGTGACGACGCTGAGGCGGACCTCACCCTGCTCGGTAAACTTCAACGCATTGCCCAGCAGGTTGTGCATGACCTGCCGCAAACGCAGCGGGTCGAACCAATAATTCCCTTGCGCCGCTGGATCAAACGCCAGGGTCAAATGCAGGCCTTTTTTACGTGCGGTGGCTTCGAACAGGCGCTGGATCCCCTCGAAAAAACTTTTCAGGTCAGTGGTCTGCGGCGCCAGTTGCAAATGGCCTGCTTCGATCTTGGCCAGGTCCAGGCTATCGCCCATTAACTCAATCAATTCTCGTGCCGAACGATGGGCCACCTGTAGCGCTTCGGAAACGCGTTTGCCCTCGGCCAGGGCGCGTTCTTGTTCCAATTCAAGCAAGCCGATGATGGCGGTCATCGGTGTACGAATTTCGTGGCTCAGCGTCGAGAGAAATGCACTTTTGGCGTAATTCGCTTCGTCAGCAGCCTGGCGTGCGTCCATCAACTGATGTTCCAGGACTTTGCGCTCATTGATGTCGATCCACCCCCCGAGCAATCCCTGCAATTGGCCGCGCGCGTCGAAAAACGGCACCGTCCATTGATAAACGTGGAAAGTGCCGCCGTTGAACTCCAGTTGGCGATCAACAAATAACGATCGCTGCGTTGCCAACTGCTCCATGTGCCCTGCATGCAGGCGTGCGGCAGTAGCCTCTGGCATCAAGCCACTCTCCATCAAGGTCAGGCCCTGGATCTGCTCGCGCCGGGTGGCCAACTGCTGCTCATAGCTGGTGTTACAGGTCACCAACCGCCCAGCCAGGTCACGTACGAAAACCGGGTTGGGCATGCCGTCGAGCAAGGCACGCTTGAAGGCCAACTGATCGCTCAGTCGTTGCTCGGCCACCAAGCGCTGCTGGATCTGACGCTTGAGGCGGCTATTCCAGGCCAGCGATACCAACACACACAACAGCGCCATGGCGACCGTCCAATAGGCCCACGGCGGCACACGCTGCCATGCCGATGTAGGGATGGGCACCGCGCCCAGCCAGCGCAAGCGCAGCGCGCTCAACTCTGCCACCGGCATCGCTTCCAAAGCCTTGTTCACAATACTCAGCAGCTCAGGCTGATCCTTGCGCACCACAAGACTGTTGGACGACCACTTGCCCTCGACGCTACGCCCGATACGCAAGCCGTCGGACGGGTAACTCTGCACCTCCACTTCATTCTGGATAGTCGCCGCCGCGCGCCCCTGGATCACTTGATCACGGGCCTGGGTATAGTTATCGACAGAGAGAATTTCGATGTCTGGGTGTTCACGACGAATAAAGTTTTCCAGTACATGGCGTGCCGGCAACGCCAATACTTTGCCGGACAGTTCACTCAAACTGACCAGTAATGGCGTGTCGCTGCGCTGGATAAACACCCACCCGGCGCCACCAAAACCATGGCTGAAATCCAGGAATTGCCTGCGTTCCTGATTCTCGGCCAGCGTGGTGTTCATATCCGCCCTGCCCGCTGCCAATAACTCCAGGGTCTGCGCGGTGGAAGACACCTCCTCCATCACGAACTGCAACCCCGTCATGCGTGAAATCCGGTTTAGCAGATCGACGTTCAGGCCGACCCATTGGTCGTCCTTGTCTTTGAAGATGTACGGCGACTGTTGCTGGGACGCCACCACCACATGAGGATGGTGCAACAGCCACGCTTGCTCCTGGGCCGACAACACAATGCGGTCTGCGGCGATGCCCACCCCCAGGCCAGTGGTCCAGCGCGCCAGGATTTCACGTTGTATCGACTCGTCGATACTCGCCAGGGCACGGTCCAGCATGGCGCCCAATAAAGGGTCCGCCGCACGGGAGGCAAAGGCAAAACCAATCGGCGCCAGCCGGCTTTCCACTTTTATCTGCAAACCCAGGTAAGGACGCAGCGACTTGTAGGCACGTACGATCACTTCATTGCCGATAAAGGCATCGGCATCCCCTTGATTCAACGCCTCCAAGCCACTGTAAAGGTTCGGAGCCAGTATGATGTGACTGGCGGGATAAGCCCGATGCACATTGCCGACATTGGCATATCCCTCCAGCAAAACCACCTTCTTGTCCGCGAGGTCCTCGTTCTGCGTGGCGTCGTCGCGGCGCACGACAACCACCGAACGATCCGGCATGTAGTCGCGGGTAAACCGCAACCCAGGCACATCCCGCTCATAGCCATTGGCGCTGGTCAGAATATCAATCGCCCCACTGCGCAAGGCTTCCACCGCTTGCGCCCGCTCAGCGAAACCCATCACCTGCATGGGCACATCGAGGCGCGCGCCGATCAGGCTCAGGTAGTCGGCGCTGATGCCTTGGTAGCGATTATGGTCGCGGGTAATATCAATCGGCTGGTAATCATCAATGGAGATACCGACCTTCAGCGTTCGATGGTTCGCCAGCCATTGCTGCTCGGCGGCCGTCAAAGGCAAGGGTGCCAGAGGCGTAAATGCCGGGACCAGTTTGAAAGGCAGGCTAACGGCTGCCAGGGTCGTCGACAGATGACCGAACAAGAGCAGATACACCAGCCACATGCACCTTCGGCTCAATAAACGCACCGTATTGGTTTCCTTGTTTTTTGTTGTCGGTTGCCCGTTGGAGTATGGCCTGCCCCAATGAAAAAGCCCGTCACGAAGACGGGCTTGAGCAACCTCGCGAAGCCATTGAATCAGAGCGGCTTGCCACGATTTCCGTGCTGGCTCACAAACGCCTGCACAGCCTTCAGGTCATTGGCCAACACGGTGCAACGCTCTTCACGCTCGAACAGGTCTGCCAAGTGCACCGGCAGCTCCAGCGCCTTGCCAACACCCGCCTTCTCTACCGCTTCCGGGAATTTAACCGGGTGGGCGGTGCCCAGGATCACCATTGGAATGTCCAGGCTGCGGCGGCATTCGCGGGCGGCCTTCACACCGATAGCGGTGTGCGGGTCGAGCAGCTCGCCGGTCTGGGCATAGACTTCAGCGATGGTTTCGCAGGTCTGTGCATCGTCCACGGCCAGGGAATCGAACAGCTTGCGGGTTTCGGTCCAGCGCTCTTCTTCCACGCTGAAACCGCCGCCACTCTTGAAGGTGTCCATCAAGCCGGCAATCGCTGCACCGTTACGACCGTGCATGTCGAACAACAGGCGCTCGAAGTTCGACGAGACCATGATGTCCATCGACGGCGACAGGGTGGCGTGCAGGGTTTCCTTGACGTACTGGTTGCCGCTCATGAAGCGGTGCAGGATGTCGTTGCGGTTGGTGGCGACGATCAATTGGTTGATCGGCAGGCCCATGTTGCGCGCCAGGTAACCGGCGAAGATATCGCCAAAGTTGCCGGTCGGCACCGAGAACGACACCGAACGCGCCGGGCCGCCCAACTGCAGGGAAGCGTGGAAGTAGTAAACGATCTGGGCCATGATCCGCGCCCAGTTGATCGAGTTCACCGCTACCAGGCGTGTGCCCTTCAGGAAGCTCTGGTCAGCGAAGCTGTTCTTGACCATTTCCTGGCAGTCATCGAAGTTGCCTTCGATGGCGATATTGTGGATGTTCTCACCAAAGATGGTAGTCATCTGGCGACGCTGCACTTCCGACACGCGCTTGTGCGGGTGCAGGATGAAGATGTCGACGTTTTCGCAATGCTTGCAGCCTTCGATGGCCGCCGAGCCGGTATCACCGGAGGTGGCGCCGATGATCACCACGCGCTCGCCGCGCTTCTCCAGCACGTAGTCGAGCAGGCGACCCAGCAGTTGCAGGGCGAAGTCCTTGAATGCCAGGGTCGGGCCGTGGAACAGCTCCAGTACCCATTCGTTGCCATTCAGCTGGCGCAGTGGGGCGATGGCATTGTGGGAGAAGACACCGTAGGTTTCTTCCAGGATCTTCTTGAAATCCGCATCCGGAATGCTGCCGGTGACGAACGGACGCATCACGCGGAACGCCAGTTCGTGGTACGGCAGGCCGGCCCACGAAGCGATTTCTTCCTGGGTAAAACGTGGCAGGTTTTCCGGCACGTACAGGCCGCCGTCGGTGGCAAGGCCTGCCAGCAGGACGTCTTCGAAATTCAGGGCCGGTGCCTGGCCGCGGGTGCTGATATAACGCATGACTGGCTCCTCTAGAGCATTCTTGAACAAGGGCCGCCGAACCTGCGGGGCCCTTGCAGCAAAACCATTAGTTCAGGTGTTCGACGCGAATCCGCACCACCGGGCCGACCACGCCTTGCAGGGCTTCCAGGGCAGCGATGGCATCGTTGATGTGCTGCTCGAGCACGCGGTGAGTCAGCAGGATCATCGGTACCTGGCCGTTTTGCTCCTCGACTTCCTTCTGCATGATCGACTCGATATTGATACCGCGCTCCGACAGGATGCTGGCGACCTGGGCCAATACGCCCGGATGGTCCTGGGCCTGGATGCGCAGGTAGTAGGCGCTTTCGCAGGCTTCGATCGGCAGGATCGGGTGCGCCGACAGCGAATCCGGCTGGAAGGCCAGGTGCGGCACGCGGTTTTCCGGGTCGCTGGTCATGGCGCGGACCACGTCCACCAGGTCGGCGATCACCGACGAAGCGGTCGGCTCCATGCCGGCGCCGGCGCCGTAGAACAGGGTCGAACCGGCCGCATCACCGTTGACCATCACGGCGTTCATCACGCCATTGACGTTGGCGATCAGGCGGTCGGCCGGGATCAGCGTCGGGTGCACACGCAGCTCGATGCCCGCAGGTGTGCTACGCGCGACGCCCAGGTGCTTGATGCGGTAGCCCAGGGCTTCGGCGTAGTTCACGTCGGCGGTGGTCAGCTTGGTGATGCCTTCGGTGTAGGCCTTGTCGAACTGCAGCGGGATACCAAAGGCGATGGACGCCAGGATGGTCAGCTTGTGAGCGGCGTCGATACCTTCCACGTCGAAAGTCGGGTCGGCTTCGGCGTAACCCAGGGCCTGGGCTTCGGCCAGCACGTCTTCGAAGGTGCGGCCCTTCTCGCGCATTTCGGTAAGGATGAAGTTACCGGTGCCGTTGATGATGCCGGCCACCCAGTTGATGCGGTTGGCGGACAGGCCTTCACGGATCGCCTTGATCACCGGGATGCCACCGGCCACGGCGGCTTCGAACGCGACGATCACGCCCTTCTCACGCGCCTTGGCGAAGATCTCGTTGCCGTGCACGGCGATCAGCGCCTTGTTGGCGGTAACCACGTGCTTGCCGTTTTCGATGGCCTTGAGCACCAGCTCACGGGCCACGGTGTAGCCGCCGACCAGCTCGATGACGATATCGATTTCAGGGTTGGTGGCAACGGCGAAGACATCGTTGGTAATCGCAATACCGGTCGTTTCGAACTGAGGCTTTGGCGAACGCGTGGCAATTTGCGCCACTTCAATCCCGCGACCTGCGCGGCGGGAAATTTCCTCAGCGTTACGCTGAAGTACGTTAAAGGTGCCGCCACCGACGGTCCCTAACCCACAGATGCCTACTTTGACCGGTTTCACTGAAGAACTCCCCATGAAACGGCCGACGCTAGGTCGGCCGTGGAAAACAGCCGCACGACTGCGGCTTGCAATTAACGACCCGCCGACGTGTCAGCGAGCCTTGATCGTCGACGTTTCGACGATACTGATTTATTTGGCACTGAGCGCCAGTTTGGCAACTTGTGGTGCCGGCTGGTAGCCCGGAATCACTTGGCCGTCAGCCAAAACGATGGCCGGTGTACCGTTCACGCCGATGGACTGGCCCAGGGCGAACTGCTTGGAAACCGGATTGGCACATTTGGCCGCCTTGATTTCCTTGCCATCGACCATCTTGTCCATGGCTGCTTTCTTGTCGGCCGAGCACCACACAGCTTGCAACTGCTCGTCACCCGGCGAACCCAGGCCCTGGCGCGGGAACGCGACGTAGCGCACTTCCACGCCCAGCTTGTTCAGCGCCGGCACTTCGGCGTGCAGCTTGTGGCAATACGGGCAGGTGGTGTCGGTGAACACGGTGATATGGGTCTTGGTCTCGCCGATGGCCGGGTAAACCACGGTTTCTGCTACCGGAATGCCATTGATCAGCTTGGACACGCCCAGGCGCTCGGCTTTCTCGGTGAGGTTGACCGGCTTGCCGTCCTTCAGCTGGAACAGGTAACCCTGGACGATGTACTGGCCGTCGGCACTGGCGTACAGCACGCGGCTGCCCTTGAGCTTGACTTCATACAGGCCGGCCATCGGGCTGGCGCTGATGCTTTCGATCGGGGTATCGAGTTGCAGGTTGGCCAGGCTCTTGCGGATGGTCTGCTCGGCAGCGTCATCGGCGAAGGCAAAGGTGGAAACCAACGCAATGGCTGCGGCGGCAATAATCTGGGTCAAGCGCATGGGAACTCCTGAAGGCAGATGCAGGGACGGGAGCAGTAGCACCGATGTGGAAACTCGGGCATGGGCCGTCCCCTTTGCTAACCGGCAAAGCCTACCACAGTTGGGCCGCAGGGCAGCCCGCGACGGGATAAATTGGCGGTTTTCAGCCTCGCGGGTGGTGCTTGGCGTGCATATCCTGCAAACGTGCACGCGCGACGTGGGTGTAGATTTGGGTTGTGGATAAGTCGCTATGGCCGAGCAACATTTGCACCACGCGCAAATCCGCACCGTGGTTGAGCAAATGCGTGGCAAATGCATGGCGCAACGTGTGGGGTGACAAGGTCTTGCCGATACCGGCGACCTTGGCCTGGTGCTTGATACGATGCCAGAAGGTCTGCCGGGTCATCTGCTCGCCGCGCAGGCTGGGGAACAGCACGTCGCTGGGCCGCCCGCCAAGCAGCTCACTACGAGCATCACGCATATAGCGCTCGACCCAGACAATCGCCTCTTCGCCCATCGGCACCAGCCGTTCCTTGCTGCCCTTGCCCATCACCCGCAGCACGCCCTGACGCAGGTTGACTTGCTCCAGGGTGAGGCTAATCAATTCGGTCACCCGCAGGCCGCAGGCATACAACACCTCCAGCATGGCACGGTCGCGCTGGCCGATGGCCTCACTTAAATCCGGCGCGGCGAGCAAGGCCTCCACGTCGGCTTCCGACAGGGATTTGGGCAATGGCCTGCCGAGTTGTGGCATGTCGACTTGCAGGGTGGGATCGAGGGCGATCAGCTTTTCCCGCAGCAGATAGCGATAAAACCCACGCACACCCGAGAGGAATCGCGCCGTGGAGCGCGGTTTGTAGTTCTGCTCCAGGCGCCAGGCCAGATGGTCGAGGATCAGCTCACGACCCGCATTTATCAGTTCGAGTTTTTTCTCCTGGAGCCAGCCATTGAATAGGGCCAAGTCGCTGCGGTAGGCCTGGCGAGTGTTGTCCGACAGGCCTTTTTCCAGCCAGAGGGCGTCAAGAAAACGGTCTATCAGGGGGTGGTCGATGGCGGGCATGGGGGCTCAGGCGGATTTCTGTAATGTCTGTTAGATCCTATCGCAGGCAAGCCAGCTCCCACAGGGGTTTTGTGTCGGGGCGCTGAGATGTGCCCGACACCGATCAAATGTGGGAGCTGGCTTGCCTGCGATGGCCGCGGCTCGGTCCAGGATCAGTCTACAAACCCAGGCAGCACAGGCACCGGACGCTTATCGGCATCAATCGCCACAAAACTGAACACACCTTGGATCGCCTTCTCGCGGCCATCAGCGCTCATGCTCTCGACGAACACTTCCACTTCAACCTTGAGGCTGGTGTTACCGACCTTGATCACGCGGCCGATCAACTCAACGATGGACCCAGCCGGGATCGCGTGGTTGAAGTCGATACGGTCGGTAGACACCGTCACCAGCGGCAAGCGGCAAAAGCGCGTGGCGGTAATGAACGACACTTCATCCATCCACGCCAGGGCGGTGCCGCCGAACAGAGTGTTGTGGTGGTTGGTGGTCGGCGGGAACACGGCCTTGGTCACGTGGGTCACGGACAGGTCGGTGCGGCGCTGGATTTCTTCGAGGCGGGTGGTCATGGACAAATACCGGCAAATAGACAAATTTCAGGCACAAAAAAGCAGCCCGTAGGCTGCTTTTTTCTGCATCGGGAAGCTGGACTTAAGCCAGTTTTTCCTTGATGCGAGCTGCTTTACCGGACAGGTCACGCAGGTAGTACAGCTTGGCTTTACGTACGTCACCGCGACGCTTAACGGCCATGCTGTCGATTTGCGGGCTGTAGGTCTGGAAAGTACGCTCTACGCCAACACCGTTGGAGATTTTACGAACAGTGAAAGCACTGTTCACACCACGGTTACGCTTGGCGATTACCACGCCTTCGAACGCTTGCAGACGCGAACGGTCGCCTTCCTTCACTTTCACCTGAACGACAATAGTGTCGCCCGGGGCAAAGGTAGGGATCTCTTTGGTCATCTGCTCTGCTTCGAGTGCAAGGATGATTTTGTTAGTCATGCTGTGCTCCTAAGGTAAGTCAATGGACCTACCATCGATACGTTGTTAACTATCGTCCCGCGCGAGGATGTATTCCTCGAGCAGCTTCTTCTCTTCTCCAGAAAGCGAGCGGCTTTCCAGAAGATCGGCGCGTCGTTCATAGGTCCGACCAAGGGACTGCTGTAAACGCCAACGCCGGATGTGTGCGTGATTGCCACTTAGCAATACGTCGGGAACACGCTGATCCGCATACACCTCCGGTCGGGTGTAGTGCGGGCAATCCAGCAAACCATCCGTGAAGGAATCTTCCTCCGCGGAGTCCGCATGCCCTAAAGCTCCAGGCAGCAGTCGTGTAACCGCATCTATCAGGACCATCGCCGGCAGCTCGCCGCCAGACAGGACATAGTCCCCAATCGACCACTCTTCATCGACATGAGCTTCAATAAAACGCTCGTCAATGCCTTCATAGCGACCGGCAATCAGGATCAGTGCTTCCTCATTCGCCAGTTCGCGGACCCCAGCCTGTTTCAGCTGGCGGCCTTGAGGGGACAGGTAAATTACCTTCGCCTTCTCCCCGGCGGCGGCCTTGGCCTGAACCAACGCGTCTTCCAGGGGCTTGATCTTCATCACCATGCCCGGACCACCGCCAAATGGGCGATCGTCTACAGTGTGATGTCGATCCGTCGTGTAGTCTCGCGGGTTCCAACAGGTGAGCTGCAACAGCCCCTGTTTCACCGCCCGACTGGTGATGCCGTACTCGCTGATGGCGGAAAACATCTCGGGAAACAAACTGATCACTTCAATGCGCAAATTAGCCACGCTTAGAAGTCCGCGTCCCATTCCACCTTCATCTCGCCCGCTGCCAGGTCGACGGCCAACACGCATTGCTCGGTATAGGGCAACAGGCGTTCGCGATCATCCAGGCTGCCAGCGCAAGGCTTGACCACCATTACATCATTGGCGCCGGTTTCCAGAAGATGATCGATTTTCCCGAACAATTGCCCGAGTTGATCAATAACCTTCAGACCTTCCAGCTGGTACCAGTAGTACTCGCCGTCGGTCAATTCAGGGAACAGGTCTCGCGGCACGCAGATCTCATAACCGGCCAGAAGACGAGCTTCTTCACGGTCATCAAGACCCTTGAGCTTTGCGACCAGGAACTTATCGCTCCCGCGTCCACTGACCAGCTCAACCTGCTTCACACTACCTTCGCGCTTGAGCGTCCAGGTCTTGTACTGCAACAGGTTTTCAGTCGGATCAGTAAAGGAATACACCTTCACTTCGCCGCGAACGCCATGAACAGAGTAAATCTTGCCGATAACGATCAAATCATCAGCAACAGCTGGCGTCGCGTTCATATTGCTCAGGCTGCGGCCTTAGCCGAGTCCTTCAACAGTTTTGCAACGCGCTCGGATGGCTGTGCACCCACGCTCAGCCAGTAGGCTACGCGCTCTTGGTTCACGGACAGACGAACTTCTTGACCACGAGCAACAGGGTTGAAGAAACCAACCTGTTCCTTGTGCGAACCATCACGCGGGTTGCGGCTGTCGGTTACGGTCAAGTGGTAAAACGGGCGCTTTTTGGAGCCGCCAAGGGCAAGACGGATTGTTAGCATGTGAACATCGTTCCTGTAGTCGGTGCTGCAAATCTAAATGCACAGCGGGCATAGGTGCCCGAAAGGCCGCATATTCTAAGGAATATCCGGACTTTTGCAAATGTCTTTTTCTGGCGCCTATCAGCGTGCCACTCAGATCTGCTATAGAGCCGTCGGTTAAAACGGCCGGTCAGCCCCCGCCAACGGCGGGTTTGCTGGAGATCCCACATCCCTGTGGGTCGGAGCAGAAGCGAACTTCTGCTCGAATTCTTTACATCTTTGGCATCCCGCCGCCGGGCAACATACCGCCCATGCCGCGCATCATCTTGGCCATTCCGCCCTTGGCGGAGAATTTCTTCATCATCTTCTGCATCTGCTTGTGTTGCTTGATCAAGCGACCGATGTCCTGCACCTGGGTGCCGGAACCCATGGCGATCCGGCGCTTGCGCGAACCGCTGATCAGCTCGGGGTCGCGGCGCTCGGCCGGGGTCATGGAGTTGATGATGGCTTCCATCTGCTTGAACTGCTTCTCTGCCGCGCCCTGGGCATTGCCCATCTGCGCCAGGTTCACACCGCCGATGTTCGGCAGCTTGTCCATCAGGCCGCCAAGGCCGCCCATGTTCTTCATTTGTTGCAGCTGGTCGCGGAAGTCTTCGAGGTCGAAGCCCTTGCCCTTCTTCAGCTTTTTGGCCAGTTTGTCGGCCTTGTCCTTGTCGAGCGTGGCTTCGGCCTGCTCGATCAGGCTGAGCACGTCGCCCATGCCGAGGATGCGCGAGGCAATACGCTCTGGGTGGAACGGCTCGAGCGCTTCGCTCTTCTCGCCCATACCGATGAACTTGATCGGCTTGCCGGTGATGGCACGTACCGACAGCGCGGCACCGCCGCGGGCGTCACCGTCGACCTTGGTCAGGATCACGCCGGTCAGCGGCAGTGCGTCACCAAAGGCCTTGGCGGTATTGGCCGCATCCTGGCCGGTCATGGCGTCGACCACGAACAGCGTCTCGACCGGGTTGATCGCGGCATGCAGCGCCTTGATCTCGCCCATCATCTCTTCGTCGATGTGCAGGCGACCGGCGGTATCGACGATGACCACGTCGATGAACTTCAGCTTGGCTTCTTTAATAGCCGCGTTGGCGATGTCGACCGGCTTCTGGCTCAGGTCGGACGGGAAGAAGGTCACGCCTACTTCGCCAGCGAGCATTTCCAACTGCTTGATGGCCGCCGGACGGTACACGTCGGCCGACACCACCATCACGGACTTCTTCTTGCGCTCTTTAAGGAAGCGCGCCAGCTTGCCGGCGGTGGTGGTCTTACCCGCACCTTGCAGACCGGCCATCAATACGACGGCCGGCGGCACGGCGCTGAGGTTCAAGTCTTCATTGGCCGCGCCCATCAGGCTTTCGAGCTCGGCCTGGACGATCTTCACAAAGGCCTGGCCCGGCGTGAGGCTGCGAGACACTTCGGTGCCTACCGCGCGCTCTTTGACCGAGTTGACGAAGTCCTTAACCACCGGCAAAGCCACGTCGGCTTCCAGCAACGCCATGCGCACTTCACGCAGGGTGTCTTTAATATTGTCCTCGGTCAGCTTGGCCTTGCCGGTGACATGGCGCAGCGTCTGCGAGAGACGGTCAGTCAGATTTTCAAACATGCGCGATCCTTTCAGGCCCTATTCATAGACCGAGGTAATGGCGGCCCAGGCTGTGGTAAATCGCTATTAAAAACAGCGCTCGGCGAGCCTGCGGCGTGGGCAGGTCGCGGATTATAGCGAAGACTGCCGCCATGCACACCCGCTGTCTGGCTTGAGAGTCTTTCGTGTTACGCGGGGGTATGCCAAACTCAGCGCCTTTCGGGCTTGCCTAACAGGATTTATGCTCCCTTTGTCACCCAGTTTGCTACCCAGCCTCGCCGCCGCCATTTTGTATGCCGCTGCGACTCTCTACCAGGGCACTCGTCTGGCCCAAGGCGCCAAGGCGGACAAACGCCTGCTCGTCGGCCTTGGCGTCCTCGCCCTGCTGGCCCATGCTGCCAGCCTGTTTACCCATTTGATGACGCCCGTCGGCCTGGGCCTGGATTTTTTCAGCGCCGCCAGCCTGATCGCGGCTGCCGTCATCGCATTGACCCTGCTGGCCTGCTACCGGATTCCCGTCGAGAACCTGCTGGTGCTGCTATTCCCCTTGGGCATGCTGACGGTGCTGATGGCGCAATTCGCCCCGACCGGCACGGTGCAGGTGATTGATGAAGAACCGGGCATCCTCGCGCACATCCTGCTGTCGATCCTCGCTTACGGCATGTTCACCATCGCGGTGTTCCAGGCCCTGCTCCTGCTGCTGCAGGACCACCAGCTCAAGCACAAGCACCCCTCGGGGCTGATCAAGAACTTCCCGCCGCTGCAAACCATGGAAAGCCTGCTGTTCGGCTTTCTGTGGGCCGGCTGGACGCTGCTCTCGCTGTCGCTGATCTCCGGCTGGCTGTTCGTCGAAAACCTGTTCGCCCAGCACCTGGTGCACAAGACCCTGCTAGCGTGCCTGGCCTGGGTGGTGTTCAGCGTGTTGCTGTGGGGCCGCAACCGCCTCGGCTGGCGCGGCCACAAGGCGATCCGCTGGACCCTGGCCGGTTTCTGCCTGCTGATGCTGGCCTATTTCGGCAGCAAGCTGGTCCGCGAATACATCCTGCATATCTGACGGGCAGCGATCATGGACAACTTGCCCCTAGAGCCGATGCTCGCGGTAATCGCCCTGCTGGTCTTATGGGCCGCACTGTTCACCGCCATCGAAGCCGCGCAACAACACCTGCTGGCCCTGCGCCCCGGCACACGCCAGGGCGACAAGGCCGCCGCCCGCCTGAGCTTCCCGCGTAACAGCCTGATCCTGTGCAACAGCCTGTGTCGCGCCGCCGTGGTGATCCTCTGCACGCTGCTGGCCATCTATGCCTGGGCGCAGAACGGGCCCTGGCTGGGTTGGATGATCTCCTGCGCGATCCTGCTGGTTCTGGCCGATTACCTGCCCCGCGCCCTCGCCGTCCGCCATCCGCAGGCCGTGCTGGGCTTTGGCAATACGCTGTTGGGTGTGCCGCTGAAAATCCTCTACCCGCTGGCCTGGCTGCTCAATGGCATCAGCCTGTTGCTGCTGCGCCCGTTCGCACGCAAATCCGGCGTGGTGAAACAGAGCGACGAACCGCTGCCCGACCATGACGACGAGCGGGAAGCCGAATCCGACGAAGGCCACACCCCTGGCATGCCCGGCATCCACGCCCTGGACAACATCACTGTCAACGACATCCTGGTGCCGCGCAGTGAAGTGGACGGCATCAACCTGGACGACTCGATCGAAGAGATCATCGAGCAACTGCGCACCTCACAGCGTACGCGCCTGCCGGTGTTCCACAGCGACATCAACCAGGTCCAGGCGGTGCTCAATACGCGGCAGATCCAGCACCTGCTGCCCGACGCCAGCCTGACCAAGGAGGCCTTGCTCGCCGCCTGCCACGAACCCTACTTCGTCCCCGAAAGCACGCCCCTGCAACTGCAACTGCTGAACTTCCACAAGCAGCAGCGCCGCCTGGGCATGGTGGTGGATGAATACGGCGAAGTGCTGGGTATCGTGACCCTGGAAGACATTCTCGAAGAAATCGTCGGCGAATTCGAAAGCGAGCAGAGTGCCGACAACCCGCATATCGAGCCTCAGCCGGACGGCCGCTACATCATCGATGGCGCTGCATCGATCCGCGAACTTAACAAGAGCCTGAACTGGCATCTGCCCAGCGACGGCCCCAAGACCCTCAACGGCCTGGTCACCGAAGCGCTGGAGACCATTCCCGATTGCGCGGTGTGCCTGAAAATCGGGCGCTACCGCCTGGAAATCCTCGAGACCGAGGACAACCGGGTGAGCAAGGTACTGATCTGGCACACCAGCCGAATGCCCGTCGCCGCCTGAATCAACTCGGTTCATGTGGAAGCTGGCTTGCCTGCGATAAAATCGCCTCGGTTTCACTAAATGACCGAGATGCCTGCATCGCAGGCAAGCCAGCTCCCACACAGACCCAGTTCCAAACCTTAGATCCTCACCAGCCCCCTTGTTGTATGTTCAAACCCCTTCCTATAATCGGTGCGGCTTACCAGAGCCGCGCCCGACCGCGTGCTACCCGCACCCAGCGTGTCCAGGCACCGCCTTATCGTGTCCGACCGGTGTTCGCTCCCATCCCGAGCCTGCCCGCGCACAACCCTGATCCATGGGTGTTCGACCAATAATAATCCGCGTCCAAACGCGCAATGACCATCAGGGACACCACCATGAGCACCACCTACAACGAGGCCGCGCCCGCCGCCGCCCCGACCAATTCGACTGCACGGGTCGCCACGGCGAGCATCGTCGGCACCGCCATCGAGTTCTACGACTTCTATATCTACGCCACGGCCGCTGCGCTGGTAATCGGCCCGGTGTTCTTCCCGCAGACCTCCGGCACCGCACAGATGCTGGCGTCATTCCTGACCTTCGGTATCGCCTTCATCGCCCGCCCGCTGGGCTCGGCGCTGTTTGGCCACTTCGGCGACCGCATCGGGCGTAAATCCACACTGGTGGCGTCACTGCTGCTGATGGGCGTATGTACCACGCTGATTGGCCTGCTGCCCGGCTATGACAGCATCGGGGCCTGGGCGCCGATCCTGTTGTGTGTGCTGCGGTTCGGCCAAGGCCTCGGCTTGGGCGGTGAGTGGGGCGGCGCGGCGCTGCTGGCCACCGAGAACGCGCCCAAGGGCAAACGCGCCTGGTTTGGCATGTTCCCGCAACTGGGCCCTTCGATCGGCTTTCTGGCCGCCAACGGCTTGTTCCTGATCCTGGCCATGAGCCTGAACGACGAGCAGTTCCGCAGCTGGGGCTGGCGCATCCCGTTCATCCTCAGCGCTGCGCTGGTGATGGTTGGCCTGTACGCGCGACTGAAGCTGCACGAAACGCCGGTGTTCGCCAACGCCGTCGCCAAGGAAGCGCCGGTCAAGGTGCCACTGGTGGAATTGTTCAGCCAGCATTGGCTGCCGGTGTTGCTGGGCGCTGCGTCGATGGTGGTGTGTTACGCGCTGTTTTATATCACCACCGCGTTTTCCCTGAGTTATGGCGTTTCAACCCTGGGCTACAGCCGCGAGACCTTCCTCGGCCTGCTGTGCTTTGCGGTGCTGTTCATGGGGCTGGCGACGCCATTGGCGGCGCTGGCCAGTGATCGCTACGGACGCAAGCCGGTGCTGATTGTCGGCGCGATCCTGGCGATCCTGTCGGGCTTCACCATGGAGCCGCTGCTGACTCACGGTTCGACCTGGGCCGTAGCGCTGTTCCTGGCCTTGGAGCTGTTCCTGATGGGCGTGACCTTCGCACCGATGGGCGCCATGCTGCCGGAACTGTTCCCGACCCGCGTGCGTTATACCGGTGCTTCGGCGGCGTATAACCTGGGCGGGATTGTGGGCGCGTCGGCCGCACCGTTTTTCGCGACCAAGCTGGTGGCGATGGGTGGGCTGAGTTATGTCGGCGGGTATGTGTCGGCGGCAGCGCTGCTCAGCTTGATTGCTGTGCTGTGCCTGAAAGAGACGCGGGATAACGATTTGAACAGAGTCGCCTGATAGACCGCTATCGCAGCGATGCGGCGGCCCGACAAGCCAGCTCCCACATTTGATCGGGTTCACACATTTTGACTTGTGAACCCATTCAAGTGTGGGAGCCGGGCTTGCCCGCGATGGGCGCGACGCGGTTTAGAGCTCTACAACAACAGCCTTCGAAGCACGGGTCGCTTTAGCCCGAGCCGCTTCAATCGACTCATCCCGCGCCAACGCCACACCCATCCGACGCTGACCGTTCACCTCAGGCTTGCCAAACAGACGCAACGCCGTGTCCGGCTCGCTCAGCGCAGCACCGAGGTTGGCGAACGCAGTCTGGGTCGACTGGCCTTCTACCAGGATCACCGCCGAGGCCGAAGGCCCGAACTGACGGATCAACGGGATCGGCAAGCCCAGGATTGCGCGCGCATGCAGCGCAAACTGCGACAGGTCCTGGGAAATCAAGGTCACCAAACCGGTGTCATGCGGGCGCGGCGAGACTTCGCTGAACCACACCTGATCGCCCTTGATGAACAGCTCAACGCCAAACAGACCACGACCTCCCAGGGCCTCGGTCACCGCTTTGGCAACACGCTCGGACTCTGCCAGGGCAATCGGGCTCATGGCCTGCGGCTGCCAGGATTCCTGGTAGTCGCCCTTCTCCTGACGGTGACCAACCGGCGCACAGAACGTGGTGCCGCCGATGTGACGCACGGTCAACAGAGTGATTTCGTAGTCGAAGTCGATAAAGCCTTCGATGATCACGCGGCCTTTACCGGCACGACCACCTTCCTGGGCGTAGTCCCAGGCTTTCTGCACGTCATCGGCGCTGCGCAGCAGGCTCTGGCCTTTGCCCGACGAACTCATCACCGGCTTGACCACGCAGGGGAAGCCCAGGTCCTGCACGGCCTTGCTGTAGTCTTCGAAGGTATCGGCGAAGTGGTACGGCGAGGTCGGCAGATCCAGCTCTTCAGCGGCCAGGCGGCGGATGCCTTCACGGTTCATGGTCAACGAGGTGGCGCGCGCGGTCGGGATCACGGTGAAGCCTTCGGCTTCCAGTTCTACCAGGGTCGCGGTGGCGATGGCTTCGATTTCCGGCACGATGAAGTGCGGCTTCTCGGCCTCGATCACCGCACGCAACGCAGCGCCGTCGAGCATGTTGATCACGTGGCTACGGTGCGCCACCTGCATGGCCGGCGCATTGGCGTAGCGATCCACGGCAATCACTTCAACGCCCAGGCGTTGCAGTTCGATTACCACTTCCTTGCCCAGCTCACCGCAGCCACACAGCAAAACGCGGGTCGCGGTTGGCGACAATGGAGTTCCGATTCGGGTCATCTCAGGTCCTCAGGGGAGCGGATCATTGGGAGAAAGGCCGGCATTTTACATGAACTGCAGCAATTGGCCTCAGTTGACGACGGCGCGCTTGCGGATGCGCCAGGCCATGATCAACCACACCACCGTGACCCCGGCGAATTTCGACACCAGCGCGGTGCCCGCTACCGCTGGAGTGAGCGCGCCGATCAAGCCGAAGAAGATGAAGGTATCGAGAGGAATACTCAGCGCCGAACTTATCCACAGGCGGTCGTGCAACGGGCGCTTGGTGATGCTGAACACCAGCCAGTCGATGCACTCGGACACCGCGAACGCCGTGGCGCTGGCCAGGGCGATGGCTGGGTCGGACGTGACATACGACAGCACCAGCGCAGCCAGCATGGCGATGATCGCACCGTGGCCGAAGCGGGTTTGCACCATGTCGCGCAGGATAAAAACCAGGCCACCCCAAGCGGACCAGATAACGTCCAGGTGCGGGGCGGTGGAGAAGGCGAAGTTGATCAGCACGACGCTGCTGATGTAGGCAATCAGGAAGAGCATGGGGGATGGACCTGTGAACAAGGGGCACAGGGTACTTCACATTTGGAAATATGTCGTCTGGGAGGGCCCTATCGCGGGCGAGCCCGGCTCCCACAATTGACCGAGTCGTCTTGGCTGGCGTCGAACAATGTGGGAGCTGGCTTGCCTGCGATAGCGGTGGTTCAGCCGCCAGATTTCCCGAAAACCATAAACACCATCCCACTCGCCACCGCCCGCTCATGACACAAGCCCAACACCACCCGGCGCTCGGCGTTATCCATGCGGCTCCAACGCGTGATCTCATCCACCGTGCGCTGGCAGCCAGTACAAATATCGTCGTCATCCAATGCGCAAATGCTCACGCACGGCGACGCAACGGGGCGCTCGATCGGGTTCATTCTTCCTGCTCAACCAGGTCACGCGCATAACGCTGCGAGTTATGCACATAGTGCGCAGCGCTGGCTTCAAGCATGCGTTTCTGCGCGTCGGTCAATTCACGCACCACCTTGCCCGGCGAACCCATCACCAGCGAACCATCGGGAATTTCCTTGCCTTCGCCGATCAGCGAATTGGCGCCGATGATGCAGTGCTTGCCGATCTTGGCGCCATTGAGGATCACCGCGTTGATGCCGATCAGGCTGTAATCATCCACCGTGCAGCCGTGCAACATCGCGTTATGGCCAATGGTCACGCCGGTGCCCAGGGTCAGCGGGTAGCCCATGTCGGTGTGCATCACGCTACCGTCCTGCACGTTGCTGTTCTTGCCGATCAGGATCAGTTCGTTGTCGCCACGCAACACCGCGTTGAACCAGACATTGGCGCCCTCCTCCAGCTTGACCTTGCCCACCAGCGTGGCATTCGGCGCCACCCAGCTGTGTGGATGCGTCTCGACGCGGGCGTCGCCCAGGCGGTATTTCATGGTGTTTCCTCACGGCGTTGCCATTCAAGCGATGGCTTAGATGTTGATGAAACTCTTGGGTGGTTGGTGCAGGCTGATCTTGGCATCGTCATAGAGCAGGTTGATCAACTCGACGATCATGATCGCCGTCAGCCCCCAGATCTTGTATTCGCCGAATCGATAGCTGGGCACGTACCAACTACGACCCTGGTAATCGATCCTGTGGGTATGTTCGCGCGGGTCCTGTCGGAAGAAGTCCAAAGGCACGCTGAAGACGGCGGCAATTTCGGCATCGTTGGCCAGGTATTCGACGTAATCGGGGATGACGCCGACATACGGCGTAACCCGAATGCCATGCAGGGAGATCAATGGGCTGAGCGGGCCGATGACTTCCACCAGGCCGGGTGGCAGGCCGATCTCTTCTTCCGCTTCACGTAGCGCGGTGAAGATCAGGTCCGGGTCTTCCGGATCACGGCGCCCGCCGGGAAAGGCCACTTCGCCACCATGGGTCGACAGGCCACTGGCGCGCAGGGTCAGGATCAGCTCAGGTTCGTCACTGCGGGTAATCGGCACCAGCACCGCGGCCTCGGGGAAACGCCCGTCGGTTTCAAGCGTGTGGGGGGTGTGATTGCTTACCCGGCGAAGTAGCTCGTCCAGCATGAGTCATCTCGGTCTGTTGGCTACCTTGCATCATGCACCAAAGCTCGCGGACGCCCAACCCCAAAACCCGCGCCGTGTCGCTAAACGACAACTTGTTGCAGCGCCCTGCCCGTCACGCCAAGATAGACGCACTTTCCAGGAACCCCAGCATGAATTTCTGCAGCCAGTGCGGTAAACCGGTCACCCAACGCATCCCCGAAGGCGACGGCCGCCTGCGCTTTGTGTGTGATCACTGCTCGACCATCCACTACCAGAACCCCAATATCGTCGCCGGCACCGTACCCGTGTGGGGCGATAAAGTGCTGCTGTGCCGTCGCGCCATCGAACCGCGCCTGGGTTACTGGACCCTGCCCGCCGGCTTCATGGAAAACGGCGAGACCGTGGAACAGGCCGCCATGCGCGAAACCCTGGAAGAAGCCTGCGCCCGCGTGCACAACCTGAACATCTATACGCTGATCGACGTGCCACACATCAACCAGGTGCATATTTTCTACCGCGCCGACCTGCTCGACCTGGACTTCGCCGCCGGCCCCGAAAGCCTGGAAGTGCAGCTGTTCGACGAAGTTGACATCCCGTGGTCCGAGCTGGCTTTCCGCACGGTCGGGCGTACCCTGGAATACTTTTTCGCTGACCGCAGGCAACAGTCGTTCCCGGTGCGCAGCGAAGCCGTGCCACCCATGGGAAAGCCCGCGCCATGACAATGGGGATACCGTCTTTGATGCGTTGGGTGCTTGCCCTGCTCTGCCTGTCGTTCACCACGCTGTCACCAGCCTCTACGGTGCAAACCCTGGGCGGCAAGCCTGTCGAAAAAGTCCTGGTGCTCAAGTCCGCCCATCAGTTGCAGTTGATCAACGACGGCAAACCGTTCAAGACCTACCGCATTTCCCTGGGCAAGAACCCCAAGGGCCACAAGCTGATCGAGGGCGACCGCCGCACGCCAGAGGGCCTGTACTGGATCGACTGGCGCAAGACCAGTGACCGCTTCAACCTGGCCATGCACATCTCCTACCCGAACATCAGCGACGCCGCCCGCGCCCGCCGCGAAGGCGTGAAGCCCGGCAGCATGATCATGATCCACGGCACCCCCGACACCGAGGATTACCCGGAACAGTGGTTCCACACCCTGGACTGGACCGACGGCTGCATCGGCATGCGCAACGTGGACATGCGCGAAGTGTGGAACCTGGTCAAAGACGGCACCCTCATCGAGATTCGTCCGTAATCTCGTACCGTTCGTAAAATAATTCGAAAAAAATTCCTGCCCTGCCCCGCGCCCGCCGGTGAATACCAGTTCACCCCCGCGGGCTGCGCAGTTCTGCGCGTGATAAAGACCTCTCTAATACCACTTGATACCAGGCCCCATTACGGGGCCCTACAACCAATGCCTGCACCATTTTGACTGCATTGACATGGTATTTAAGTGGTATTAATTTCCGGCCCATACCGGGCGACAACACTCCAATAACCGCATCGGAAACCTTAACGATGAATCCCATCCTGGCCCTGCGCCCCGACGACAAACAATCCACGCCGCTGTACCTGCAATTGGCGCGCAAACTGGAAGCGGCGATCCATGCCGGCCAGTGGACGTCCGAGCAGGCACTGCCGTCAGAACGCGTACTCAGCGAGCAATTGAGCATTTCGCGCGTCACCGCACGCAAGGCGTTGGAAGTGTTGTTTGCCCAAGGGCTGATCCGCCGCAACCAAGGTTCCGGCACCTATATTTCGCCACGTTTGGAACAGCCGCTGTCGCGCCTGTCGGGGTTCAGCGAAATGCTGCGGCTCAAGGGTTTTGTGCCCAGCTCCCAATGGCTGGAGCGTGAACTGACCCAGCCGACCCACGAAGAGATGATCCGCCTGGGCCTGTCGCCCGCCGACAAAGTGGCTCGCCTCAAGCGCTTGCGTAAGGCGGATGACACGGTGATGGCAATTGAAATGACCACCATGCCCGCCTCGGTGCTGCCACAGCCACAAGCCATCGGCCACTCGTTGTACGAGTACCTGGAAGGCATCGGCAAACCGGTGGTGCGCGCCCTGCAGCATATCCAGGCGATCAACGCCTCGGACGAGTTCGCCAAGCTGGTCGGCATCGCCCCCGGCACCGCCATGCTGCTGATGACCCGGGTCGGCTACACCGCCGATAACACGCCGATCGAAATCACCGACACCTACTGCCGCAACGACTACTACGACTTCGTCGCAGAACTGCGTCGCCACGACTATTCCGCTGAACTGCGAATTTAGAGAACTGCCCATGTCCGAAGACAACATCCTCACGCCCAGCGGCTGGATTCGCGGCCGCCTGGTGCACGCGCACGGCAAGGTCGTCGCCATCGAAGGCACGCCCTGTGACCCGGCTGAAAACGAGTTGCCCTACCTGCTGCCGGGCTTTATCGACCTGCATGTGCACGGCGGTGGCGGCGCGGACATCATGGAAGGCCGCGATGCCTTCGAGACGATCACTCGCACCCATGTGCGCTTTGGTACCACCTCGTTGCTGGCCACCACCATGACCGCTCCGGTGGAGGAAATCTCCAGCGTGCTCGGCCAGCTCGGCACCTTCTGCGAGCAACGTCCTACCGGCAGCGCCCGTGTACTCGGCGTGCACCTGGAAGGGCCCTACATCAATCCCGGAAAACTCGGCGCCCAACCCAACTTCGCCCACACCGCGTTGATGGCCGAAGTGGAAGCCTACCTGCGCCTGGCGCCAATCCGCGTGATCACCATCGCGCCGGAAATCGCCGGCCACGACGCCCTCATCCGCGCCCTCAGCGAACGTGGCGTGCGCATGCAGATCGGCCACACCCTGGGCAGCTACGAAGAAGGCGTCGCCGCCCTCGCCGCCGGAGCCACCAGCTTTACCCATTTGTACAACGCGATGAGCCCGTTGCATCACCGCGAGCCGGGCATCGTCGGCGCCGCGTTGGCCCACGCCAAATACGCCGAACTGATCCCGGATCTGCTCCACGTTCACCCCGGCGCCATGCGCGTGGCGTTGCGCTCGATCCCATGCCTGTATTGCGTCACCGATTCCACCGCCGCCGCCGGCATGCCCGACGGTGAATACAAGCTGGGCAGCCACACCGTGACCAAATGCCTGGGCGGCGTACGCCTGGCCGACGGCACCCTGGCCGGCAGCACGCTGACCATGGACCAGGCGCTGCGCAACCTGGTGAAGATCGGCCTGCCCATCAGCGAAGCCTCACAACGCCTGTCGCAATTTCCTGCGGACTACCTGGGCCTGGAAGAACGCGGCCGCCTGCAACCCGGCAGCTTTGCCGACTGCGTGCGCCTGGACCGCTCCCTGACACTCACCGACGTAATGGTCGAAGGAGAAACCATTGACTTCAAAAATGCTTGAAGAGGCCCTGGCCTCCTGCGACGCCGTGGCCGCCCAACTGCAACGCCTGGACCTGGCGCTGGAGGAAATCGCCGGCCGCCTGCGCCGTCAGCCGCCGCAGGTGGCGATGACCATCGCCCGTGGCAGCTCGGACCATGCCGCCAGCTATTTCGCCTACCTGACCATGCAGCACGTCGGCATTCCGGTGGCGTCGTTGCCGATGTCGGTAGTGACCCTGTTGCAGGCACCAATGAAAGTCAGCGGCCAGGTAGCGTTTGGTTTCTCCCAGTCGGGGCAAAGTCCGGACTTGGTGAACAGCCTGCGTCTGCTACGCAAACGCGGTGCCCTGAGCATTTCGCTGGTCAACGCCGAAGACTCGCCGCTGGAAGCCGCCTGCGAATTCCATGTGCCGCTGTGCGCCGGGCCGGAACACAGCGTGGCCGCGACCAAAAGCTTCATCGCCACCCTCAGCGCCAGCGCGCAGCTGATTGGCCACTGGAACCAAGAAACCGAGTTGCTGCACGCCTGCCGCGCCCTGCCCGATGACCTGCGTGCCGCCGCCCAACAAGATTGGACGGTTGCCATCGACGCCCTGCGCGACTGCCAGCAATTAATGGTCATCGGTCGCGGCGCCGGTTTCGCCATCGCCCAGGAAGCTGCACTCAAGCTCAAGGAAACCTCGGCGATCCAGGCCGAAGCCTTCAGCAGCGCCGAAGTGCGTCACGGACCGATGGCCCTGATTGGCGACAACTATCCCCTGCTGGTCTTCGCCCCGCGCGGCGCCGAGCAAGCCGGCCTGCTGAGCCTGGCCGCCGACATGCGCCAGCGCGGCGCCCGTGTATTGCTGGCTGCGCCGGATAACATCGTCGAGCGCGACCTGACCCTGAGCCGCGCCGAACACCCGACCCTGGATTCGATCCTGGCGATCCAGAGTTTCTACGTGATGGCGGCAGGTTTGGCAGAGGCCCGGGGCATGGACCCGGACCAGCCGCGTCACCTGAGCAAAGTTACCCGCACTCACTGAGTGGCGTTTTCCTGATGAGTACCGTGCCCATGTCCTACAACAATAATGAATTGACCCTCAGCGCCCCGTTAAGCGGGCCCGTGCTGACCCTGGGCGACGTTCCTGATGAAGTGTTCGCAAGCCACGCCATGGGCGATGGTATTGCCATCGACCCCCTGAACGATTGCCTGCATGCGCCCTGTGACGGCGTAATCATCCATGTCGCGCGCACCGGGCACGCCCTGACGATTCGCGCCCAGAACGGTGCCGAGGTGTTGATGCATGTGGGCATCGATACGGTGGAACTGAACGGCGAAGGCTTTGCCTTGCTGGTGAAGGAAGGCGCGAAGGTGAGCAAGGGGCAAGCATTGGTGCAGTTTGACCTGGACCGCATTGCGCGTCAGTGCAAGAGCCTGATCAGCCTGATCATCCTGACCAATGGCGAACGTTTCGAATTGCGTTCGGTAGCCGGGCAATCGGTCAAGGTCGGCGAGCCGTTGTTGCAGGTCGTGGCGCGTTCGGCGGCAGCGGTTCAAACCGCTGTGGATAACTCGGACGCTGAAGTCAGCGCCAGCGTGCGCATCACGCATCGCGGTGGTTTGCATGCGCGTCCGGCGGCGTTGATCCGCAAGACGGCCCAGGGGTTCAGCAGCCAGGCACAGCTGCATTTCGGTGATAAATCAGCTTCGTGTGACAGCTTGATTGGCTTGATGGGGCTGGGTATTGGCGAAGGGGATGAAGTGCGTGTGAGCTGTCGCGGCAGGGATGCGGAGGCGGCGTTGCAGGCACTGGTCGCGGCCTTGTCCGCCGCCATCAAGGAAGAACACCACGCCCCCATCGTTGCCACCCCACGCCGAGCCAACACCGAAGCCGGCGTGTTGCAAGGTGTGTGTGCTGCTCCGGGTCTCGTATGCGGGCCGCTGTTCCGCCTGACGGGTATCGAACTGCCGGCAGACGCCGGCCACCATGCTGCCGACGAACAACTGCAACGCCTGGACACCGCCCTGGAGCAAGTGCGCAGCGAAATTCGCATGACTCTGGATCAAGCGCGCCAGCGCAAGAACATCGAGGAAGAAGACATCTTCGCCGCCCACCTCGCGCTGATGGAAGATCCTAACCTGCTGGAAGCCGCGACCGGCTCCATCGAAAAAGGCAGCGCAGCGACTCACGCCTGGCGCGATGCAATCCAGGCGCAATGCGCGGTATTGCTGGCCCTGGGCAAACCACTGTTTGCCGAACGCGCCAACGATCTGCGTGATTTGCAACAACGGGTACTGCGTGCGTTGCTGGGTGAGGCTTGGCATTTCGAATTGCCCGCGGGGTCGATTGTCAGCGCCCATGAACTGACCCCCTCAGACCTGCTGCAACTCAGCGCGCAACAGGCCGTCGGCATTTGCATGGCCGAAGGCGGCGCCACCTCTCACGTGGCGATCCTGGCTCGCGGCAAAGGCTTGCCCTGCGTGGTGGCGTTGGGTGCCGAAGTCCTCGATGTGCCCCAAGGTCAACGTGTGGTGCTGGACGCCGCCAACGGCCGCCTGGAACTGGCACCCAGCGACGCGCGCCACGCCGAAGTGCACCAGATTCGTGACGCGCAGAAACTGCGTCGCCAGCAGCAACAGGCCCAGGCGCAACAGCCGGCGCGCACCAGCGATGACGTGACCATCGAAGTGGCCGCCAATGTCGCTTCCAGTGCCGAAGCCCAGGTGGCGTTTGAAAATGGCGCCGATGGCGTCGGCCTGCTGCGCACCGAATTTCTCTTCGTCGATCGTCGCACTGCACCGGATGAACAGGAGCAGCGCCAGGCCTACCAAGCAGTACTGGATGCCATGGGCGACAAGTCGGTGATCATCCGCACCATCGACGTGGGCGGCGACAAGCAGCTCGACTACCTGCCGCTGCCGGTCGAAGCGAATCCGGTGCTGGGCCTGCGCGGTATTCGCCTGGCCCAAGTGCGCCCGGAACTGCTCGACCAGCAACTGCGCGCGCTGCTGCAGGTCTCCCCACTGGAGCGCTGCCGCATACTGCTGCCGATGGTCAGTGAAGTGGATGAGCTGCTGCAGATCCGCCAGCGTTTGGATGAGTTGTGCGTGGAGCTGGAGCTGACCCAGCGCCCCGACCTGGGCGTGATGATCGAAGTGCCCGCCGCCGCGCTGATGGCCGAGCAGTTGGCCAAGCACGCGGATTTCCTGTCCATCGGCACCAATGACTTGTCCCAGTACACCCTGGCCATGGACCGCGACCACGCCGGCCTTGCCGCGCGCGTCGATGCGCTGCACCCGGCGCTGCTGCGGCTGATCGCCCAGACCTGTGCTGGGGCTGCAAAACACGGCCGTTGGGTCGGTGTGTGCGGCGCCCTCGCCTCCGACCCGTTGGCCACGCCAGTCCTGGTGGGCCTGGGGGTCAGCGAGCTGTCGGTAAGCCCGCCGCAGATCGGAGAAATCAAGGACCGCGTCCGCCACCTGGATGCGGCGCAATGCCGGCAACTGAGCCAAGGGCTGCTCGACCTGAGCAGCGCCAAAGCCGTTCGCCAAGCCTGTCAACACCACTGGCCGCTGAGCTGACAACAACAAGAAAAAAGGAGACTCGCCATGTACCAACATTTCATCGAAGGCCTGCAACGCCTGGGCCGTGCACTGATGCTGCCGATTGCGATCCTGCCGATCGCCGGCCTCTTGCTGCGCCTGGGCGACACCGATCTTTTGAACATCGCGGTGATGCACGACGCCGGGCAAGCGATCTTCGCTAACCTGGCGCTGATCTTCGCTATCGGCATCGCCGTGGGGTTTGCCCGCGACAACAACGGCACGGCCGGTTTGGCGGGTGCGATTGGTTACCTGGTGATGGTCTCCACGCTCAAGGTGATGGACACGTCTATCAACATGGGCATGCTTGCCGGTATCGCCAGCGGCCTGATGGCGGGCGGGCTTTACAACCGCTTCAAGGACATCAAGCTACCGGAGTACCTGGCGTTCTTTGGTGGGCGACGGTTTGTGCCGATCGTCACCGGGTTCAGTGCGGTCGGATTGGGCGTGATCTTTGGTTTGATCTGGCCGCCGATCCAGCACGGCATCAACAGCTTCGGCGTGTTGTTGATGGAAAGCGGCAGCCTGGGTGCGTTTGTGTTTGGCGTGTTCAACCGCCTGCTGATCGTCACCGGGCTGCACCACATCCTCAACAATATGGCCTGGTTTGTGTTTGGCACCTTTACTGATCCGGTGACCGGCGCGGTGGTCACTGGCGACCTCACCCGTTATTTTGCCGGCGACCCGAAAGGCGGCCAGTTCATGACCGGCATGTTCCCGGTGATGCTGTTTGGCCTGCCGGCTGCGTGTTTGGCGATGTATCGGAATGCGTTGCCTGAACGCCGTAAAGTGATGGGCGGGATTTTCCTGTCCATGGCGTTGACCTCGTTTCTGACGGGCGTGACCGAGCCGATTGAGTTCGCGTTCATGTTCCTCGCGCCGTTCCTGTACCTGATCCATGCGGTGCTGACCGGCCTGTCGATGGCGGTCACCAATATGCTGAATATCCACCTGGGCTTTACCTTCTCCGGTGGGTTTATCGACATGGTGCTGGGTTGGGGCAAGTCCACCAATGGTTGGCTGGTGTTCCCGGTTGGGTTGGCCTATGCGCTGATCTATTACAGCGTGTTCAACTACTGCATTCGCCGCTTCAACCTGAAAACACCGGGGCGTGAAGATATCCAGGTGGTGCAGGCCGAAGCGATGAGTGAAAACCAGCGGGCCACGGCTTACATCCAGGCGCTGGGCGGCGCGGAGAATCTGCTGAGCGTCGGCGCCTGCACAACCCGCCTGCGGTTGGACATGGTGGATCGCAACAAAGCGGTGGACGCGGAGCTGAAAGCGCTGGGTGCCATGGCCGTGGTTCGGCCGGGGAACGGCGGGAGCTTGCAGGTGGTGGTTGGGCCGATGGCGGATAGCATTGCTGATGAGATTCGCTTGGCCATGCCTTCGTTTGTTGCCAGCGCACCCGTGCAACTGGCGCCTGTGGATAAGCCCGTAGCAGTGAATGTGCAAGAGGCCGAGAAATGGCTGAATGCCTTGGGTGGCCGAGGCAATGTTCGCCAACTGGACGCCGTGGCAATGACCCGGCTGCGGGTGGAATTGGGGGATGACTCGGTGTTGTCTGAAGCGGACCTGACCGCGCTGGGTTGCCAGGGTGTGAGCCAGTTGGACAGCGGTGTTTGGCACCTGTTGGTTGGTGACAAAGCGTCGGGCTTGGGTGACGCGTTGGAGCGGTTGGTCAGCGGTCGCCAGATTGGGGCTGGGGCCTAACAAATCTTTGCCTGAACAGGCCCCATCGCGGGCAAGCCCGCCTCCCACATTTTTTATCTGTGAATACATTCAAAATGTGGGAGCTGGCTTGCCTGCGATTGGCCTTAACTGGAGACTGGAGTGTTGAGACCAGGACTCTCATTCATGTCCAACACTCGATCCACCATCAATTGGATACCTTCGAGCATCCGGTGAACTGCTAGTGCGATATCTCGTTGGACACCGTCGACTTCAAAGGCCAAATGGCCCGTCAGTGCCTGCACTGAAGCAATATCCTGGGCGGCATTGGCGAGCAGGGTTTCGCTGTCGAGGCTGAGTCTTAGGGTAAAGAGTTGGTCTGTGTGAAGAGAATTGGATGGGGGATTTGGACTGTCTTTGATCATGGCAAAACTCCTGAAAAATAGGAGCTGCCTACATCACTTGCAGATGATGGGAGGCAGCTGTGCGCGGGTCTGCAAGACCGAGTCAGGAGCATCTCGGCAGACCCGAAGGTCTCCCACGCACAGCCACCACAAAATGATGACCATGAAAAACGCCACGATTATAGCGGCGCTTCTTAGCTCCCAACATGATTTCGGCGGGCTTGCAGTCCCGGTCGCTGAATTGGCAGCGACTGGCGAAGATTAGTGAGAGGAGTTCCGAGGGACAACCTGAAAGACCTGTGGGAAAGATCTGAGGCGCCTGTACCGACGCCATCGCAGGCAAGCCAGCTCCCACAGTGATTGATGTACGACATGACAACGCGGTCGAATGTGGGAGCCGGGCTTGCCCGCGATGAGGCCCTAACAGCCGACAAAAAACCCGCTGACCAAACTGGCCCAGCGGGTTTCTTGTTTATGCAGCCAACGAATCAGATATCCGCCAACTGCCACACCTCATAGGCCGGTGTCTCGTACGGATGGCTGAGTTTGAGCGCAGCCACTACAGCCACGATCAATTCATCCGTCACCACCAGCTCAACCTTCCATTCTTCAACCACTTCAACCTGACCCACCTGCCCGATAAACGGCTGGCTGCCATCCAACGCGCGGAATTGGCCCTGGCCCAGCACTTGCCAGGCGCAGCTGTCGTAGTTGCCGATGCGCCCGCCGCCAGCGGCAAAGACGGCGGTTTTCACCGTCTCCACATGGCTTGCGGGTACAAAGAAGGCGAGCTTGTACACCGTCTTAGTTCACCCACACGCGGGCGTTGCGGAACATGCGCATCCAGGCGCCGTCTTCGTTCCACTCTTCCGGACGCCATGAGTTCTGCACGGCGCGGAATACACGCTCCGGGTGCGGCATCATGATGGTAACGCGACCGTCGCGGCTGGTGAGGCCGGTGATGCCGCGCGGCGAGCCGTTCGGGTTGGCCGGGTAGGTCTCGGTGACCTTGCCGTGGTTGTCGACAAAACGCAGGGCGACGGTGCCGGACAGGTCGGCTTCCAGCAACGCTTCTTCGCTTTCGAACTCGGCATGGCCTTCACCGTGAGCGATGGCGATTGGCATGCGCGAACCGGCCATGCCTTGCAGGAAGATCGAGTTGGACTCCTGCACCTGCACCATGGCGACACGGGCTTCGAACTGCTCGGAACGGTTACGCACGAAGTGCGGCCAGAACTCGCTGCCCGGGATCAGTTCGCTGAGGTTGGACATCATCTGGCAACCGTTGCACACACCCAGGGTGAAGCTGTCGTTGCGCTCGAAGAAGCCTTGGAACGCATCGCGGGCACGGCTGTTGAACAGGGCCGACTTGGCCCAGCCTTCACCGGCACCCAGCACGTCGCCGTAGGAGAAACCGCCGCAGGCTACCAGGCCTTTGAACTCGTTGAGGTCAACGCGACCGGCGAGGATGTCGCTCATGTGCACGTCGATCGCATTGAAGCCGGCGCGGTCGAACGCAGCCGCCATTTCCACCTGGCCGTTGACGCCCTGCTCACGCAGTACGGCAACCTGTGGGCGGATACCTTTCTTGATGTAAGGCGCGGCGATGTCCTGGTTGACGTCGAAGCTGAGCTTGGTGCTCAGGCCCGGATTGTCTTCTTCCAGGATCACGTCGAATTCCTGTTCGGCGCAGTCGGCGTTGTCACGCAAGCGTTGGATCTGGTAGCTGGTCTCGGCCCACTGACGTTGCAGCAGACGACGCTGGCCGGCAAACACCGTGTCACCGTTGAACGAGATGTTGATCTCGCCGTTGTTGATCGGCTGGCCGATCACGGCCACGCAGTCGTCCAGGCCAGCGGCGCTGAATTGGGCGAGTACGTCCGGGGTAGCGTCCTGGCGAACCTGGATCACCGCGCCCAACTCTTCGTTGAACAGGATGCCGTTGATCTCGCACGCTGCCTCGGCAACGCTGTCGAGCACGATGTTAAGACCGCAGTGACCGGCGAAGGCCATCTCGACAACGCTGGTCAGCAAGCCGCCGTCGGAACGGTCGTGGTAAGCCAGCAGGTGGCCGTCGGCGTTGAGGCCCTGGATCACGGCGAAGAAGGCTTTCAGGTCTTCGGCGTCATCGACGTCCGGTGCCTGGCTGCCGAGCTTGCCATGGGTTTGCGCCAAGATGGACGCACCCATGCGGTTCTGGCCACGGCCCAGGTCGATCAGGATCAGATCGGTGGTGCCCTTGTCCATGCGCAGTTGCGGGGTCAGGGTCTGGCGGATGTCGGTGACCGGTGCAAAACCGGTGACGATCAGCGACAGCGGCGAGGTGACCGTCTTGTCGATGCCGTCTTCGTTCCAACGGGTGGCCATGGACATGGAGTCCTTACCCACCGGAATGGTGATACCCAGCTCAGGGCACAGTTCCATACCCACTGCCTTAACAGTGTCGTACAGACGGGCGTCTTCACCCGGGTGACCGGCAGCCGACATCCAGTTGGCCGACAGTTTGATGTCGGACAATTTACCGATGCGCGAAGCCGCGATGTTGGTGAGGGTTTCACCAATGGCCATGCGGCCCGACGCCGGAGCGTCGAGCAGGGCCAGCGGTGTACGCTCGCCCATGGCCATGGCTTCACCGGTGTAGACGTCGAAGCTGGTGGCGGTAACGGCAACGTCAGCCACCGGAACCTGCCACGGGCCGACCATTTGGTCACGGGCCACCAGGCCGGTGATGGTGCGGTCGCCGATGGTGATCAAGAAGCTTTTGCTCGCCACGGCCGGGTGGTGCAGCACGCGTTCGATGCTGTCGGCCAGTTCCAGTTGGCTTGGGTCGAAATCATCGCCCAGCTCGGCTTCACGTACAGCCGAACGGTGCATGCGCGGGGCTTTGCCCAGCAGCACTTCCAGCGGCATGTCCACCGGGCTGTTGCCGAAGTGGCTGTCGGTAACCGTCAGCTGTGGCTCGGCAGTGGCTTCGCCGACTACCGCAAACGGGCAACGCTCGCGTTCGCAGATGGCCTGGAAGCGTGCGAAGTCTTCAGCGCCGACTGCCAGAACGTAGCGCTCCTGGGATTCGTTGCTCCAGATTTCGTGCGGGGCCATGCCCGGCTCGTCGTTAGGAATGTTGCGCAGTTCGAAACGGCCACCACGGTCGCCATCATTGACCAGTTCCGGGAAGGCGTTGGACAGACCACCCGCGCCGACGTCGTGGATGAAGCTAATCGGGTTCTTGTCACCCAACTGCCAGCAACGGTCGATGACTTCCTGGCAGCGACGCTCCATCTCTGGGTTTTCGCGCTGTACGGAAGCGAAGTCCAGGTCTGCCGAGCTGGTGCCGGTGGCCATGGAGGAAGCCGCGCCGCCGCCCAGGCCGATCAACATCGCCGGGCCGCCGAGCACGATCAGCTTGGAGCCGACCAGGATCTCGCCTTTCTTGACGTGTTCTTCACGGATGTTGCCCATGCCGCCGGCCAACATGATTGGCTTGTGATAGCCGCGCACTTCATCGCCACGCGGGGTGGTGATGGATTGTTCGAAGGTACGGAAGTAACCGGTCAGCGCCGGACGTCCGAATTCGTTGTTGAACGCGGCGCCGCCCAGCGGGCCTTCGATCATGATGTCCAGCGCGGTAACAATGCGCTCAGGCTTGCCGTACGGCACTTCCCACGGCTGTTCAAAGCCTGGGATCTGCAGGTTGGACACGGTGAAGCCGGTCAGGCCCGCCTTTGGCTTGGCGCCTCGACCGGTAGCGCCTTCGTCACGGATTTCGCCGCCGGAACCGGTGGCTGCGCCCGGGAACGGGGCAATCGCGGTCGGGTGGTTGTGGGTCTCAACCTTCATCAGGATGTGCACCGGCTCCTGCACCGCGCCGTACTGGCGGGTTTCAGGGTCCGGGAAGAAGCGGCCGGCGACGGAGCCGACGATCACCGAGGCGTTGTCTTTATAAGCCGACAGAACGCCTTCGCTGTGCATCACGTAGGTGTTCTTGATCATGCCGAACAGGCTTTTTTCCTGGCTTTCGCCGTCGATGTCCCAACTGGCGTTGAAGATCTTGTGACGGCAGTGCTCGGAGTTGGCCTGGGCGAACATCATCAGTTCGATGTCGTGCGGGTTGCGCTTCAAGCCGTTGAAGGCGTTGACCAGGTAGTCGATTTCGTCTTCAGCCAGGGCCAGGCCCAGCTCGGTGTTGGCCTTCTCGAGGGCGGCGCGGCCACCGCCGAGCACGTCAATCGCGGTCAGCGGCTTGGGCTCGGCGTGGCTGAACAGGCCGGCAGCCTGTTCCAGCTGGCTGACGATGATCTGGGTCATGCGGTCGTGCAGGCTGCTGGCGATCAGCTCGGCTTCGGCATCGCTGAACTGGCCGGCGACGTAGAACGCGATACCACGCTCCAGGCGCTGGATTTTTTCCAGGCCGCAGTTGCGGGCGATATCGCTGGCCTTGCTCGACCAGGGCGAGATGGTGCCGAACCGCGGCAGAACCAGGAACAAGCGGCCATTAGGCTCTTGAACCGGAACGCTTGGGCCGTACTTCAGAAGGCGTGCCAGCACTTGCTGTTCGTCGGCGGTCAACACGCCGGTAACGTCGGCGAAGTGAGCAAATTCAGCGTACAGGCCTGTAACAGCTGGAACCTTTTGGCTCAGTTGCTCAAGGAGTTTGCTGTGGCGAAAGGCAGAAAGGGCAGGAGCGCCGCGCAGGATCAACATCTTCGGGACAGCCTCGGGAAGGGGGTGTGCTTTGAGGCCGTGCATTCTAGCGTAAACCGCCGCCAACGGCACCCGAAACGCTACCGGTGGCTGCTGCCGGACGTCAGTTGGCCGGATTACACCCCTTTAGAGGGGGCATGCCCGGCATCCGGCGCAGTTATTTTAACCGTCACAATCCCTCGCCAAGCCCCGTTTCTGCGGGCTGCAGCACAGTTTTACCGGCGCTAGCAGACAAGACCCGCGCTGTCGAGATATGGCGCCGTGGGCCGTTTGCGTATACTGCGCAGATGTTCTCCCCAACTGCTTTGCGCCCGCGATGCGCCAAATGGCTCATCGCCACCGGACTCTTCCTGATGCTCAGCGCCTGTGTTGATAAACCCAGCACGCTCGAGCGAATCAAGGAGGATGGCGTATTGCGGGTGGTCACCCGGAACAGCCCGGCGACCTATTTCCAGGACCGCAACGGTGAAACCGGTTTCGAATACGAACTGGTCAAGCGCTTTGCCGATGACCTGGGCGTGAAGCTGGAGATCGAGACCGCCGACAACCTCGACGACCTGTTCGGCCAACTGGGCAAGCCCAACGGCCCGGTTCTCGCAGCGGCCGGCCTGGTCAGCAGCGAGCAGCGCCAGACGCAGGTGCGTTTCTCCCACCCTTATTTAGAAGTCACCCCGCAGATCATCTACCGCAACGGCCAGTCGCGCCCGACCAACGCGGCCGATTTGGTGGGCAAGAAGATCATGGTGCTCAAGGGCAGCACCCACGCCGAGCAACTGGCGGCGCTGAAAAAGCAGAATCCTGCGATTGAATACGAAGAATCCGACGCTGTTGAGGTGGTCGACCTGCTGCGCATGGTGGACGAAGGGCAAATCGACCTGACCCTGGTGGACTCCAACGAAGTGGCGATGAACCAGGTGTACTTCCCCAACGTGCGCGTGGCGTTCGACCTGGGCAACGCCAGCAACCAGAGTTGGGCGGTGGCCGCCGGCGAAGACAACAGCCTGCTCAACGAGATCAACAGTTACCTGGATAAAGTCGAGAAGAACGGCACGTTGCAGCGTCTGAAAGACCGCTACTACGGGCATGTCGATGTTCTGGGTTATGTAGGCGCCTACACCTTCGCCCAACATCTGCAGCAGCGTTTGCCCAAGTACGAGAAACACTTCCGCGCCTATGCCAAGGAAGAAAAGGTCGATTGGCGCCTGTTGGCTGCTATCGGCTATCAGGAATCTCTATGGCAGCCGGCCGTCACCTCCAAGACCGGCGTGCGCGGCCTGATGATGCTGACCCAGAACACCGCCCAGGCGATGGGCGTGTCCAACCGCCTGGATCCCAAGCAAAGCATCATGGGTGGCGCCAAGTACCTGGCCAAGATCAAGGATGAATTGGACGACAGCATTGCCGAGCCGGATCGCACCTGGTTTGCCCTCGCCGCCTACAACGTCGGCACCGGTCACCTGGAAGATGCCCGCACCTTGGCCAAACGTGAAGGCCTGAACCCGAACAAGTGGCTGGACGTGAAGAAGATGCTGCCGCGCCTGTCGCAGAAGCAATGGTACAGCAAGACCCGCTACGGCTACGCCCGCGGTGGGGAGCCGGTGCACTTCGTGGCAAACATCCGGCGTTACTACGACATCCTCACCTGGGTGACCCAGCCGCAGTTGGAAGGCAACCAGGTGGTCGAAGGCAACTTGCATGTGCCGGGTGTGGACAAGACCAAGCCGCCAGAAGATAACCCGCAACTGTAAGAACACAGCAAAATTCATGTGGGAGGGGGCTTGCCCCCCGATAGCTGTGTGTCAGCTACAAATAAGCTGACAGATACATTGCAATCGGGGGCAAGCCCCCTCCCACATTTGGATTTCGAGCTGGCTCAAAGGCCGGTGAGTAGATGCACCACTCCGCCCGTCAGCACCATCACACCTGGCACCCCCGCTGCCTTTAACGCCGTAGCATCCACCTTCGCCGCCTCCTGCAACTGCACCCTCACCCGCGTCAGCGCCACACGCTGCTGCGACTTGAGGTTATCCGCCCCACCCAATGCGTTCAGCACCTCGGCCGACAACAGGCTCTGCGTCGGCGCAGTGACTGTCTCGGCAATCAAATCCGGCGTCAGGGCCTTCCAGAACGCCCGCTGCAATTTCTCGAACATACTCAGTGCTCCACGACAGGTGAGGTTTCTACGGTGGCCGCGTGATATTGGCGCAAGGCCTCACGCACCTGGGCGGCTCCTTCCAGGCCCAGGACCTGGCGGGCGATGATCTGGCAGTCAGCCAGGTCCAGCTCGCGCACGGTGGCTTTGATGGTGGGGATCAACGGCACGCTGACCGACAACTCGTCCACACCCAGCCCGAGCAATACGGGTACCGCCAGCGCCTCGGACGCCAACGCGCCGCACACACTCACCCACTTGCCATGGGCGTGGGCAGCCTTGACCGTGGCGGCAATCAGGCGCAGTACCGCCGGATGGAAGCTGTCGGCCTGACTGGCCAGGCGCGGGTGGTCGCGGTCCATGGCGAGCGTGTACTGGGTCAGGTCGTTGGTGCCGATAGAAAAGAAATCCACATGGGGCGCGAACACATCCGCCATCAGCGCGGCGGACGGCACTTCAATCATGATGCCCAGCTTTGGCAACTCGGTGAGCCCCAGCGCCAATGCTTCCTCTTCAAGGATCCTGCGCGCCAGGTGCAGTTCCGACAGCAGGCTGATCATCGGCAACATGATGTGCAGCCGTGCAAAACCGGCGCTGGCGAGGATCGCGCGAAATTGTTCGCGCAGCAGTTCCGGGCGTTCCAGGCACAAACGGATGCCGCGCAGACCGAGGAAGGGGTTGGTCTCGGCGTCCATCGGCACATAGGCCAAGGGTTTGTCGCCACCCACGTCGAGGGTGCGCACCACCAGGTTGCGTTCGGGGCCCAGGGCACGGGCGATCGCGGTGTAGGTCGCTGCCTGTTCGTCAGGACTTGGGGCACGGTTGCGATCCAGATACAGGAACTCCGATCTCAGCAGGCCGACGCCTTCGCCGCCGAGGGTCAGGGATTGCTCGACTTCCTGCAACGAAGCCACGTTGGCAGTGACTTCAACGTGATGACCATCGCGGGTAGTGGCGGGTAACGACGCCTGCGCCACATCGCGCTGATGGCGGAGCACCTGTTGTTTACGCGCAACGTCCAGCTGCTCGATTTCGGCCAGGTTCGGTTCGAGGTGCAGCTCGCCTTTGTCGGCGTCGAGCAGCACCTGCTTGCCATTGGCCACCGCCAACACCTGAGCCGAAACACCGCAGATAGACGGCAGGCCCAGGGCACGGGCGAGGATTGCGACGTGGCTGGTCGCGCCACCACCGACAGTGACAAACCCCAGCACCTTGCGTGTGTCCAGGCTGGCGGTCTGTGAAGGCGTCAGTTGTTCGGCGATCAGGATCGCGCGCTCCGGCAACGCCCAGGCGCTGTTTTGGATGCCCAGGATCAGTTTCAGCACGCGCTGGCCGACGTCCGCCAAGTCTGCCGCACGCTCAGCGATCAGCGCGTTGCCCAACCCCTGGAATAACTTGATGGTCGCGAGCGTCGCACTGTTCCAGGCGAACGCGGCACTCTTGCCTTCAGCCAGTAGGCGGTGGGCATGTTCCAGCAAGGTCGGGTCTTCGAGCAACTCCTGATGCGCGCGAAAAATCTCGGCCTGAGCGCTGCCAGCCGCCTTGTCCTGCAACACCTGCAACGCTTCAGTGGCGGCGAGCAAGCCGCGCGTCAAAGCAGCGCGTTCCGTTGCTTCATCCGTGCCTTGCGCCGTGATGATCAGCTCCGGTTCGGTCACTTGAACGACCTGACCAAACGCCGAGCCCGGTGATGCACACACGCCCCGCAGCAAGGTTGCCGGCGACTGCGTTGCGACCGGCTCGGCAATGCTTGCCACTACCTCGCCACAGCCTTCAGCCAACAAGACCACCAGCGCCTTGATCGCCGCCTCGGCGTCCTCGCCCGCCGCGCTCACTTGCAAGGTATCACCCTGCACGGTTTGCAACGCCATGATCGCCACCAGCGATTTGGCGTTGGCACTCTGGGTTTGCTTGTGCAGGTAAATGCTGGCGTTGAAACCTTTCGCCGCCTGGGCAAATACCGCTGCCGGGCGGGCGTGCAGGCCGTTGGCGTTGGGCAAGGTCAGCGGCTTGGAGAACAATGCATCGCCCTCCTCTTCGTCCGCTGCTTCCACGACCGCACTTGGGGATAACTGCAACAGCGGCTGGCCCATTTCCACCAGGCCGTCCGCCAACAGGCTGAAGGGCTCGCCGCTGACCACCAGCATCAAGGTCAGCAAACTGCGTGCGTTGAGTGCCACGTAGTCGGCATCGAATTCGATCAACGGCTGCCCGACCTCCACCCGCTGGCCTTCCTGCACCAACCGGGTGAAACCCTGGCCCGCCAGGTTCACGGTGTCCAGGCCGATATGCATCAGCACCTGGACGCCGTTGTCGTCGGTGACACTGACCGCATGCCCACTGTCCTGGATATTGCTGATCACCCCGGCCAGCGGCGCGCAGAGCGTCTGCGACGTGGGGTCGATGCACAGGCCATCGCCGATCAGGCGGCTGGAGAAAACCGGGTCCGGCACCTTGTCCAGCGCCAGCAGCACACCCGACAAGGGCGCCAGCAATTCCAGGGGTTGAGTTGTGGTCATGACTTCACCTGTTGTTTTGTTCTGTAGATATCATTGAGCGGAGGAAGGATTACTTCCACCAGTACTCAACCTGCACGCCAAAGTTCGACCCATGTCGCGCCGTGCCATAGGCACCGGTATCGGACAACGCCGACCCCGCCGCCAATTCATTCGCCGCACGCTTGGCCGCTTCGTTCCAGGTTGCATAGGTGTAGTACAAGCGCACCTCCGGACGAGCCCAGAAATCCGGGCCTTTGGGCGACCAGGTCGGGGCGAAGGTAAATTTGCTCAGCTTGCGCGTTCCGCCCGTGGCCTCGACTTGATCATGCCCAAGCTCGGTGACCAGTTTGAATTGCTCGCTGATGGCGTATGCCGGGCGCACACCGAGGGACATCCAGGTCTGGTCGCTTGAGCCTGGGCGAATGTCTTTCTGATACACGGCCTCGATCTGCCCGCCAAAACGCGGGGTCACCTGCCAGTCGAAAAACTCCACGGCGCGGTAGCTTTTGCTGCTGTTGTCCAGGAAGGTATTGCCGGTGTAACCCAGGCCGGTGCCGGGGCCCTCGCCGTACTGCAAAGCGAACTTGTTCTTGCCGCCGAGGAAAGGTTTTTGCACGTGCTGCGCGGTGATCGCCCAACCGCTGTTGGTGTCGCGTCCGCCGGCTTTTTCGATATAGCTCAAGCCCAATTCCAGCTCACCGCCGGGGTTGGTCTTGAAACCTGCGACGTTGAAGTCGTGACGGGTGGCGTATACCTTCTGGTACAGGTTGTCCTTGCGGGAAATCGCGTAGCTGTACTTGAGGTCGCCGATCAGCACGTCCTCGATACCTCCACCCGTGGCGCTCTGGTTCCAGTAGTAGAAGTCTGAGATATGGATGTCGTTTCGTTTGTAGTAACGCCGACCGGCCCACACCGAACCGCCATTGAGGCTGGGCAGGTTGGACCATTGCGCATACATCTGCGGCATGCGCGCCGAGCCATTGTTTTCGCCCTGGAACTTTAGCTCACGGTCGTACTTGTTGTAGAGCGATGCCATGGCATCGACGCTGAGCACCGAGCCGTCGTCGAGGGTGAGCAGATCCTGGCGCAGTTCCAGCTCGGCGTATTGTTCGCATTCGTTACCCAGGCGGTATTTGGTTTGCGCCCCCGGCAGTTGGAAACATTGCTGTGGACCGCTGCCCGTCGAGGTGCCCGCGCCGCTGCGCAGGTAACCGGCAAATTCCAGGGCTTGAGCGCCAAACGGCAGGCTTAGACAAGACGCAACGAGGCCCAGCTTTATTTTTGTTTTCATAAAACGCTCCTAATATTTTTTCTTATTGTTATTGCTTGGTGCACGCTCCCTTGTAGGAGCCGGCTTGCCGGCTCCTACAGTGGGTGGCGGTGTTTCAGTCTTTCAGGTGCAGGACGAAGGATTCATAGGGACGCAGCGCTACCGTGGCGGTACGTTGCGGGCAGTCGGGGTAGTTGCTGATCAGCAGGCGCTGTTCGCCGGCCGGGTTGATCACGTTGTCCGGCAGCTGGATTTCGCAGGGCGTGCCGTAGAAGTTGTTCAGCACCAGCAGGCGTTCGCCATGGCCCTCGCGCAGGTAGGCCCAGACCTGCAAATGCTCCTGCAGCAGTTCGCGATACACGCCCTCCTGGATCAGCGGTTCGTGACGACGCAAGGCGATCAGCGCGCGGTAGTGATGCAGCACTGAGTCCGGGTCATCCAGTTGGCTTTCGACGTTGATCTGCG
The DNA here is from genome assembly GCF_037479595.1 of Pseudomonas sp. MYb541. Lineage (NCBI taxonomy): Bacteria > Pseudomonadati > Pseudomonadota > Gammaproteobacteria > Pseudomonadales > Pseudomonadaceae > Pseudomonas > Pseudomonas sp. MYb541. The sequence continues at coordinate 86,418 of NZ_JBBGYS010000015.1, forward strand.
CCGCGTTGGCCGGAATGCCAATCCACGGCTCACCGCTGCTGAAACCGGCGTTTTCCCCGGCACTCCACTGCATCGGCGTACGGCCGTTGTCGCGGGACTTCTGCATGATCGCGGCCATGCTCGATGCCTTGGACTCACCCGCATCGCGCTTGAGGCGGAAGATGTTCAGGGTCTCCACATCTCGGTACTGCTCGATCCGGTCGAAGCCCGGATTGGTCATGCCCAGCTCTTCGCCCTGGTACACATACGGCGTGCCCTGGAGGAAATGCAGCGCAGTCGCCAACATCTTGGCCGAGACCACGCGATGCTCGCCGTCATTGCCGAAACGCGAGACCACCCGTGGCTGGTCGTGGTTACACCAGAACAGCGCATTCCAGCCACCACCGGCCTGCATGCCCAGTTGCCAGTCGGAGAAGATCCGCTTGAGTTGCAGGAAGTCAAAATCGGCCTTCACCCATTTCTGCAGGTTCGGATAATCGACTTTCAGGTGATGAAAGTTGAAGGTCATCGACAGCTCCTTCGACTCCGGTCGCGAATAGCGAATGCAGTGTTCCAGGCTGGTGGACGACATCTCGCCGACGTTGATCAAGTCGTGCCCTTCGAAGACTTCGCGGTGCATTTCCTGCAGGTAGTCGTGCACGTTCGGGCCGTCGGTGTAGAAGCGGCGGCCGTCGGTGTTGTCTTCGGGGAAATCGGCGGGCTTGGAGATCAGGTTGATCACATCCAGGCGGAAGCCGCCCACGCCCTTGTCGCGCCAGAAGCGCATCAGCTTGAACACTTCGGCGCGCACCTTGGGGTTGTCCCAATTCAGGTCGGCCTGGGTGTGGTCGAACAGGTGCAGGAAGTACTGGCCGGTTTGCGCCTCGTATTCCCAAGCCGAACCGCCGAACTTGGATTCCCAGTTGTTCGGCTGGTCGCGCCAGATGTAGAAATCGCGGTAAGGGTTGTCGAGGCTACTGCGTGCCTGCTGGAACCATTCGTGTTCGATGGAGGTGTGGTTGACCACGATATCCAGCATCAACTTGATGCCGCGCTTGGCCGCTTCACTGATCAGCAGGTCGCAATCGGCCATGGTCCCGTAGCTGGGGTCGATGGCGTAGTAGTCGCTGATGTCGTAGCCGTTGTCCCGTTGCGGCGAGCGCAGGAACGGGGTGATCCACAGGCAGTCGACACCCAGCCATTTGAGGTAGTCGAGTTTGTCCACGATGCCCAGCAGGTCACCGGTGGCGTTACCCGCATGGCTGTGGAAGCTTTTCGGGTAGATCTGGTAGATCACCGAGTGTTGCCAGTCTTGCATGGTGGGTTCCTTCAGTTGATTTGGTGCTGGCCTCTCTGGCCTCATCGGGGGCAAGCCCCCTCCCACATGGGAACGCATTTCAAATGTGGGAGGGGGCTTGCCCCCGATAGCGATAGTTCAGGCAACGCGATACCCCGGCCGAACAATCTTCATGCTCAACGCACAGGTCAGAACAAACGGCACGACAATCGCGATAACCATCCCGATCACAAACATGGCGATGGAGTGCGGCACGATCGAAATGAACCCAGGCAAGCCACCCACGCCGATCGCCGATGCCTGCACCTTGTTCAACGACAGGAAAATGCTGCCCAGCGCCGAGCCCACCAGGGCGGCATAGAACGGAAACTTGAAACGCAAATTCACCCCGAACATCGCCGGCTCAGTAATGCCGAAGTAAGCCGAAATCGCCGAGGTCGACGCCATGCTTTTATCCCGCGCATTACGGGTCATGTAGAACACCGCAAGCGCAGCGCTGCCCTGGGCCAGGTTGGACATGACGATCATTGGCCAGATAAAGGTGCCGCCCTGAGTAGAAATAAGCTGCAGGTCCACGGCGAGGAACATGTGGTGCATGCCGGTGATCACCAACGGCGCATACAGCAGGCCGAAAATCGCCCCGCCGACCATCGGTGCCAGGTCGAACAAGGTGACCACGCCTTCAGTGATCAGGATGCCGAGGTGACGCGTTACCGGACCGATAATGGCCAGGGCCAGCACGCCGGTGACGACGATGGTGGTGATCGGCACGACCAGCAATTGAATCGCGTTGGGCACTCGCGCCCGCAACCATTTCTCGATCACGCTCATCACATAGGCGGCCATCAGGATCGGTAGGATCTGCCCCTGGTAGCCGACTTTTTCAATCTGGAACCAGCCGAAAATATCGAAGTACGGCAGGCTCTGGCCGTCGAGACCGGCGACCGCCTTGCCGTAGTTCCAGGCGTTGAGCAGGTCCGGATGCACCAGCATCAGGCCAAGCACGATGCCGAGGATTTCACTGCCGCCAAACCGCTTGGCCGCCGACCAGCCCACCAGCGCCGGCAGGAACACAAACGAGGTGTTGGCCATCAGGTTGATCAGGCTCCACAGGCCATCCAGATTCGGGTAGGCCTCCAGCAACGTCTTGCCCTCGATGAACATGCCCTTGGCGCCCATCAGGTTGTTCACGCCCATCAACAGGCCGGCAATGATCAGCGCGGGCAGGATCGGCATGAACACGTCGGAGAACACCCGCACCAGACGCTGCATGGCGTTGGTCTTGTCGGCGCCCTTCTTCTTCACGTCGGCGATGGTGGCGGCAGCGAGACCGGTCTGCTCGCGCAGGGCGGCGTAGACTTTTTCCACTTCGCCGGGGCCGATCACCACCTGGAACAGGCCGCCGGTGAAGAACGAGCCCTTGACCAGATCCACTTGGTTCAGCGCACTGCCGTTGACCAGGCTCGGGTCCTTGAGCGCCAGGCGCAGACGGGTGACGCAGTGGGCAGCTTGCTCAAGGTTGCCTGTGCCCCCGAGGTTCTCGAGAATCTCGCGGGCGATAGTCGAATAGTCGTGGCTCATGCTTGGTTTCCACTTTGATTTTTTTATTTGGGGGCAGTCATTGGCAGCACGCCGAGGGCAAAAGTACTCGTCTGTACGAGTTAAAGCAACAACTCGTCTGTACGAGTTACATTTTGTTTATTTTTTGTAGGACAGCGCATGGCTACAAGCCGCATAAATCCAAGGGTCTAATGGACAAACCCCCGCTCTGCCACTAAGGTTCCTGCCTTGACCGCAACCCCGGCAAAGAGCCATCCCCATGAGCAAATACAACCAGATCTATACGGATCTGCTTGCCAGCATCACCACCGAACGCCTGCAGCGCGGCACACGCCTTCCCTCCGAAACAGAACTGATGGACAGCTACCAGGCCAGCCGAGGCACCGTGCGTCGGGCCATCGAGCAGTTGCAGGAGCGTGGCTTTGCGCAAAAAATCCACGGCAAGGGCACTTTCGTGTTGTCGCCCAACCCGATCGAGTTCCAACTGGGCGGCATCGTCAGCTTCCACGAAACCCACGCCGACCTGGGCGATGACGTACGCACCGAAGTGGTCGAGTTCACTCAATTCCCGCTGGAAGGCTCACTGCTGCAACACATCGAAGCCGAACCCGGCACCCTGATCACCCGCATCAAACGGGTACGGCGCATCGGCGGCAAACGGGTGATCCTCGACATCAACCATTTCGTTGCCGAGGTGATTCCGGGGTTGGACCGCGACATCGCCGAACAGTCGATCTACGCGTTTATCGAACAGACGTTGCAACTGCAAATCGCCTACGCCCAACGCACCATCGAAGCCCTGCCACGCGGCAAGGACGACCAGACACACCTCGACCTCGAAGGGCAGAGCCATGTGATCGTGGTGAGTAACCAGACGTTTTTGCAGGACGGGCGGCAGTTCGAGTACACCGAGTCGCGGCATACGTTGGATAAGTTTTACTTTTCGGATATTGCGCGGCGCTGAGCAGCCTGACGCGCCCTCTGTAGGAGCCGGCTTGCCAGCGATGGCATCCTTGAACCCGCCACATCATTCATGGGCCTCATCGCTGGCAAGCCAGCTCCTACAGAGAATCGGGGCGATCCATTTACCGTATTCCATAAACACAAAACCCCGGCACATGGCCGGGGTTTTGTTGTTCAGCGTTCACCTGCTACTGCAGGATCACTCCCACTCAATCGTCGCCGGCGGCTTGCTCGACACGTCGTAAGTCACGCGCGAAATGCCTTCGATCTCGTTGATGATACGGCCGCTGACAGTTTCCAGCAGTTCGTACGGCAGGTGTGCCCAACGTGCGGTCATGAAGTCGATGGTCTCTACGGCACGCAGGGCCACGACCCAGGCGTAACGACGACCGTCACCGACAACGCCAACCGATTTCACCGGCTGGAACACCACGAATGCCTGGCTGACTTTGTGGTACCAGTCGGCCTTGCGCAGTTCTTCGATGAAGATGTGGTCGGCGCGACGCAGCAGGTCGGCGTATTCCTTTTTCACTTCACCGAGGATCCGCACGCCCAGGCCCGGGCCTGGGAATGGGTGGCGGTAGACCATGTCGTACGGCAGGCCGAGTTCCAGGCCCAGACGGCGGACTTCGTCCTTGAACAGTTCGCGCAGCGGCTCTACCAGCTTGAGGTTCATTTCCTCAGGCAGGCCACCCACGTTGTGGTGGGACTTGATCACGTGGGCCTTGCCGCTCTTGGCACCGGCCGACTCGATCACGTCAGGGTAGATGGTGCCCTGGGCGAGGAACTTGATGTTGTCCAGTTTGTTGGACTGGGCATCGAAGACGTCGATGAAGGTGCGACCGATGATCTTGCGCTTCTTCTCCGGGTCGGACTCGCCGGCCAGGTTGTTCAAGAACTGATCTTCAGCATTGGCGCGGATCACTTTGACACCCATGTTCTCGGCGAACATGGCCATTACTTGCTCGCCTTCGTGCAGGCGCAGCAGGCCGTTGTCGACGAACACGCAAGTCAGTTGGTCGCCGATGGCTTTGTGCAGCAGGGCTGCGACCACGGAGGAGTCAACGCCGCCGGACAGGCCGAGCAATACGTTGTCGGTGCCGACCTGGGCGCGAACCTGGGCGATGGCGTCTTCAGCGATCTTCGACGGGGTCCACAGGGCTTCACACTCGCAGATGTCGAGGATGAAGCGCGACAGGATGCGGCCGCCTTGCTTGGTGTGGGTCACTTCCGGGTGGAACTGCACGCCGTAGTAGCGGCGCTCGTCGCTGAACATGCCGGCGATCGGGCAGCTCGGGGTGCTGGCCAGGATATGGAAGTCTTCCGGCATCTTGGTGACCTTGTCACCGTGGCTCATCCACACGTCGAGGCCGAACAGGCCGTCGGCGTCGACATGATCTTCGATGCCGTCCAGCAGGCGGCTCTTGCCGACCACGTCGACACGGGCATAACCGAATTCACGCAGCTCGGAACCTTCGACCTTGCCGCCCAGTTGCTCGGCCATGGTTTGCATGCCGTAGCAAATGCCGAAGACCGGTACGCCCAGGTCGAATACGGCCTGCGGGCAGCGCGGGCTGTTGGCTTCGTGCACGGACTCGGGGCCACCGGCGAGGATGACGCCTTTCGGTGCGAATTCGCGGATCGCTTCGTCGTCCATGTCGAACGGATGCAGTTCGCAGTACACGCCGATTTCGCGCACGCGGCGGGCGATCAGTTGGGTGTACTGGGAACCGAAATCGAGGATCAGGATGCGGTGGGCGTGAATGTCGAGGGCCATGAAGTCAGTCTCGTCTAATGAATCAGAAACAACTCGGGGCTGAAGAACAGCCCCGGTTACTTAACAGTTTGCTGGAAGCATCAACCTACGCGGTAGTTTGGCGCTTCCTTGGTGATCTGCACGTCGTGGACATGGGATTCAGCCATGCCGGCGCCGGTGATCCGTACGAACTCTGGCTTGGTGCGCATCTCTTCGATGTCGGCGCTGCCGGTGTAGCCCATCGAGGAACGCAGGCCGCCCATCAGTTGGTGGATGATCGCGCTCAGGGTGCCTTTGTAAGGAACACGGCCCTCGATGCCTTCCGGGACGAGCTTCTCGGCGCCTGCCGAGGAGTCCTGGAAGTAACGATCGGAAGAGCCTTGCGCCTGGGACATGGCGCCCAGCGAACCCATGCCACGGTAAGCCTTGTACGAACGGCCCTGGAACAGTTCGATCTCGCCTGGCGCTTCCTCAGTACCGGCGAACATCGAGCCCATCATCACGCAGGAAGCACCGGCTACGATGGCCTTGGACAGGTCACCGGAGAAACGGATGCCGCCGTCGGCGATCAACGGTACGCCAGTGCCTTCAAGGGCTGCGGCGACGTTGGCGATGGCGCTGATTTGCGGCACGCCCACACCCGCTACGATACGAGTGGTGCAGATCGAGCCTGGGCCGATACCGACCTTGACCGCATCCGCGCCCGCTTCGGCCAGGGCCTTGGCGGCAGCGCCGGTGGCGATGTTGCCGCCGATCACTTGCACTTCAGGGAAATTCTGTTTGACCCAACGCACGCGGTCGATCACGCCTTTGGAGTGACCGTGGGCGGTGTCGACCACCACCACGTCAACGCCGGCAGCGACCAGGGCCGAAACGCGGTCGCCCGTGTCTTTACCGGTGCCGACCGCCGCGCCAACGCGCAGACGACCTTGGTCATCCTTGCTGGCCAGCGGGTAAGCCTTGGCTTTTTCGATGTCGTTGACGGTCATCATGCCTTTGAGGGCGAATTTGTCGTCGACGATCAGCACACGCTCGATGCGGTGCTTGTGCAGCAGTTCGCGCACATCGTTCTTGTCGGCGCCTTCCTTGACAGTGACCAGACGCTCTTTGGGCGTCATCACTTCACGGACGGTGACTTCAAGACGGTTCTCAAAACGCACGTCACGGGAAGTGACGATACCGACCAGGTCGCCATCGTGCAGCACCGGAACACCGGAGATGTTGTGCAGGCGGGTCAGGTCGAACAGGTCACGCACGGTGGCGTCGGCTTCGATGGTGATCGGATCTTTCACCACACCGGCTTCGTAACGCTTGACCTTGCGCACTTCGGCAGCTTGCTGCTCGATGGTCATGTTCTTGTGGATGATGCCGATGCCGCCTTCCTGAGCCATGGCGATGGCCAGACGGGCTTCAGTGACGGTGTCCATGGCAGCGGAAACAAGGGGAATATTCAGCTCGATGCCACGGGTTAGGCGGGTCTTGAGACTGACTTCGTTAGGAAGCACCTCGGAATAACCGGGCACTAGGAGAATGTCGTCGAATGTCAGAGCTTCTTGGCTGATACGCAGCATCGCGGGGGCTCCCGAGCGGGAAAATGGAAGCGCGCCATTATATACATGCACCCTGCCGGGCTCAATGTAAAACTCTGACAAACTTGGTAATACTGATAGATGGGGAAAAACAGCCCTCTTTAGTAGCCGGCTTGCCGGCGATGAGGCCCTTGAGCCTGGCGCTCGACCATTGGGCGCCAGCGCCGGCAAGCCGGGCTCCTACAGGGGGGCGCCGCAGTGAGTTACAACTCGACTTTGACCCAACTCATCTTCTGGTCCAGCCAATCGGCAAATTCGTCGATAAAACTCTGCTTGAACCCGGCCTCCGCCCAGTTGTTGAAGATAAATCCCAGGTTGGAAAACCCGCATTGCTGTAGGAACAGGAACCCATTGATGTCGTCTTCATGCCCACACAGCGGGCAGGTGAAGTTGTCGGTGTGGCCGGGCATCCAGTCTTCGAGGCTTTCGAACAGGGCTTCACCGACTTCCTTGCGGCATTCCGGGCAACCGGCTTCTTCGAGAAAACCCTTGGCCGGCGTGTAGATGCAGCGCTTGTAGATGATCTCCAGGCCGTTGATCGGCTCGTTGAACGGCAGCGCCTCGGGGTACAACACCACGGCGCGAGCGCCATCGGCGAGGGCATAGCCCATGCGGTTGCCGGTACGGCCGCAAGTGGTGAGTTCTTCCTTGATGATGTTCTTGCGCACCAGCCAACGCACGATTGCCCGGGCGCGGGGTTCGTGGACGGGCAAAGTGGAGATTTTCGGGACAAGGATGCTTTGGGAATTCATGAGAGTCCTGCGGTGTGGCGTCTGACGCCTTCGCGGGCAAGCCCGCTCCCACAGGTGACCGCATTCCTACAGGAGAAATGCGGTCGAATGTGGGAGCGGGCTTGCCCGCGAAGAGGCCCTGAAGGCTGGCAGCTTAATCCCTGAAAAAATGAGGTCAAGTGCTCAAGTAACGCCCAATCAACGCAATCCCACTCGCCAGCACCAACCACGTCACCAACCTTACAAACGCCTCACGCGACATGCGCATCGTCAGCCTACGCCCGCACCACAGCCCGAGGGCCATCGCCGGCAGCAGGCACACCGCCAACATCAACAGCGGCAAATCAGCATACACCCCGGCTACCAGGAACAGGCTCAGACGCACCACCGTGCTGCAACTGATCAACGCACTCTGGGTGGCGCGCGCGGCGTCCTTGGGCAGGCGGCTATTGAGATAGATCGCATAGAGAAAGCCGCCACTGCCAAACAATGCGCCGAACAAACCACCGACGGTGCCCATGGGAACCGACCAACCCGCCGCCAGTTGGGCTGGCCGTGCCTTCACTGCCAAGCTGTAGACCGCATAGACGCTGATAAACAAGCCCATCAGCAGCAGTAGCAGGTCCGAATGCAGATTGAGCAAAAACACCACGCCCAGTGTGCAACCGATCGCCATGCACGGCAGCAAGCGCAGCAGCTCCGGCTTGTTCACGTCCTGCCGCGATTGCAGCAGGTTGCCAAACGCTGCGACAAAATCCAGCAGCACCAGCAGTGGGATGATCTTCGACAGCGGCATGAACAGGATCAGCAACGGCCCCGCCACCAAGGCGGTGCCAAATCCCGCGATACCGAACACGATATAGGCCACGACAATGCCCAGGCCGATCACCAGCCAATCCACACCACCAAACGACCACTGGCTCATCAGCTCAACCGGGTTCATGGGTCATTCCTTATTAGAGATGGCCTTCACTTTAGCCAGCGCCGAGAGATGCGACTAATATCTTCAAAGCCCTCCACCCATCTCGAAAAGGCATGACGCGTGATTTCTACCCGCCAACTGCGTTACTTCGTCGAAATCGCCGACAGCGGCAGCTTCAGCGCCGCCGCCGAACGCCTGTTTGTGGCGCAGTCCGCCTTGAGCCGGCAGATCAAGGAGCTGGAAGCCCAGTTGCAAACACCCCTGTTCGAGCGTACTGCACGCCAACCACGACTCACCGCTGCGGGTGAGGCCTTCTATCCGCGAGCACGCAACCTGCTGAGTGAGCTGATCAAGGCCAGCGAGATGGCCAAACAAGTGGGCAATGGCGAACTGGGCACGCTGCGCCTGAGCCATTCAAGCACTGTGCCGATGAGCGGCCCATTGCTGCAAGGCATCAGCACCTGGCTGGAACGCTGCCCTGGGGTGTCGATGGACATCGTCAAACTGTCCTCCGAAGCGCAGTTGGAAGAAATCGCCGACGGTCGGCTGGAAGTCGGGCTGTTGCGCCTGCCCGTGTTGCGCCAGCGCGAAGGCGTGCGAGTCGTGCCTTTATATAGCGAGCAACTGTTGCTGGCGGTGCCGCCGAATCATGGGTTGGCGCGCAGCAATGCGCCCATCGAACTGGGGCAATTGAAGGACGAAGCGTTTATCTCGATCCCCCATCCCCAGCGGGGCGGCTTGAGTTATCTGTCAGCCGAATTGTGCATGCGTGCGGGATTTTTCCCCAAGGCTGCACGGGTGATGTCACGTAAGACCACCCAATTGCAGTTGATCCAGGCCGGCTTCGGTATTGCCTTGTTACCAAAATCCATGCAGGACATCGCCCCTGCCACTGTGCACTTTTTGCCCCTGGCCGACCCGGACTGCCTTAGCACCGTGGCCCTGGCCTGCGCACAACGGCCGAGCGCGCTGGTGGAGCAATTCTGTCAAACCTTGCACGAATGCCTATAAACTGCCGCCCATGATTAAAGATCCTTTTGCCCGTCTGGGCCTGGACCGCGAAGTCCTGACTGTCAGCCAGCTGAACGGCCGTGCGCGGGTGTTGCTGGAAGACGTGTTCACCAATATCTGGGTCGAAGGCGAGATCTCCAATCTCGCCCGCCCGGCCTCTGGCCATGTGTATTTTACCCTCAAGGACAGCGGCGCCCAGGTGCGTTGCGCGCTGTTTCGCAACAACGCCGCGCGGGTACGCCAGGCGCTGAAGGACGGCCTGGCGGTGAAGGTACGCGGCAAGGTTTCGCTGTTCGAGGGGCGTGGTGATTACCAACTGATCCTCGACACCGTGGAGCCAGCCGGTGATGGGGCACTGCGCCTGGCGTTCGACGCGCTGAAGGAAAAGCTCAGCGCCGAAGGCCTGTTCAGCGCCGAGCGCAAAGTGCCGCTGCCGGCGCACCCTCGGCGCATCGGCATTATCAGTTCGCCGACCGGCGCGGTGATTCGCGACATCATCAGCGTGTTCCGCCGTCGTGCGCCAAACATTGAACTGACCCTGATCCCCACCGCCGTGCAAGGCCGCGAAGCCATCCCGCAGATTGTGCGCGCACTGAAACTGGCAGATGCACGCGGCTTCGATGCGCTGATCCTGGCCCGTGGCGGCGGCTCGCTGGAAGACCTCTGGTGCTTCAACGAAGAAGCCGTAGCCCGCGCGGTGGACGCCTGCGTCACGCCAATCGTCAGCGCTGTTGGCCATGAAACCGATGTCTCCATCAGCGACTTCGTGGCCGACGTGCGCGCCCCTACCCCTTCTGCGGCTGCTGAATTACTGGCACCGGACGCCAGCCATTTGGTGCGCCAGGTCGAGAACCTGCACCGCCGCCTGGTGATGCTGATGCGCAATCGCCTGAGCCATGACCGCCTGCGACTGGAGGGCATGGCGCGACGCCTGCGCCACCCTGGCGAACGCCTGCGCCAGCAAGCCCAGCGCCTCGATGACCTGGACATGCGCCTGCGCCGTGCATTCGAGCGCAGCCTCAATACCCGCCGCGAGCGCCTGATCCGCCTGGAAACCCGCCTTGCCGGCCAGCACCCCGGTCGCCAACTGGCACTGCTGCGCCAGCGCCTGGACAGCCTTGCAGAACGCCTGCCCCGCGCCATGCGCGAAGGCCTCAAGGCGCGACGCCTGCAACTGCAAAGTCAGATGCAGACGCTGCACGTGGTCAGCCCGCTGGCGACCCTGGGCCGTGGCTACAGCATCCTGCTGGACGAGCGCGGCCATGCCATTCGCAATGCTGCGCAGACCCACACCGGCCAGCGCCTCACCGCGCGTCTCGGTGAAGGCCAATTGCAAGTGCGGGTGGAAGACAACCACCTGACACCCGTCACCCTTTCGTTATTGGATTGATTGATGCCACGTCTCTTTAGTGTGTTGATGCTGCTGTGCCTTGCCGTTAACGCTCATGCCGATAGCTACATCACCCGCACCTTGAACAAGCCGGTGCCAGGTGGTGTTGCCGTTGTCGAACTGGGCCCTTCCGCCGCTGCACCCAAGGCCACGTACTTGGGCAAGCCTGTGCTGGTGGTGAAAGAGGCGGACAACTGGCTGGCAATTGTCGGCATCCCGTTGACAGTCAAGCCCGGCAACGAACTCATCAGCAGCGGCGGGCGTAACCTGCCGTTTATCGTCGGCTACAAGAAGTACCCGGAACAGCGCATCACCCTGAAAAACAAAAGCCAGGTGAACCCCGACCCGGCGCAGCTGAAACGCATCGAGGCGGAGTTGGCGGTGCAGATCAAGGCTTACCGAAGTTTCAGCCCGAACCTGCCGAGCAACCTGGTGCTGGACAAACCGGTAAACGGGCCGCTGTCGAGCAAGTTTGGCGTGCGGCGTTTCTTCAACGGTGAAGAGCGCAATCCCCATTCGGGCCTGGACTTCGCCGTGCCGGCCGGTACACCGATCAAGACGCCGGCCAACGGCAAAGTGATTCTGGTAGGCAACTACTTCTTCAACGGCAATACCGTGTTCGTCGACCACGGCCAGGGCTTTATCAGCATGTTCTGCCACATGTCGAAGATCGACGTGAAAGTCGGTGACCCGCTCACGCGTGGCGCGGTGGTGGGTAAAGTCGGTGCCACGGGCCGCGCGACCGGGCCGCACATGCACTGGAACGTCAGCCTGAACGACGCGCGAGTCGACCCGGCGATCTTCATTGGCGCGTTCCAGCCCTGAAACGCTAGATTGCGCGCCTGATAATGGGCGCGCAATTAAAACCAACCCTCGGCAAATCCCCAGGCACAAAATCTCGTTTCCTACGTAGATAGCAGAACTTCTCTCAATTTTTCGCGACTGCTTGCCATCTTTCACCCCGACGGTTAGGGTTGGGCTTATGAAAACCTCTCACACCCTCATTCAGCTCCGCCAGCACCGCAGCCTGTGCCTCGTCAGCGCACGACTGCCTGGCTGAATCGATCTGCCTCGTCCCGCGATTTATCCCCAATAACAGTTCCACGGCAGGCCGCCTTTTCTCGGCCCCTACAACAAAGGATTTCCCGATGAGCATGCTCAAAGACCCGTCTTCGAAGTACCGCGCGTTCCCGACTATCGACATCCCGGACCGCACCTGGCCGTCGAAGACCATCACCGAAGCGCCGATCTGGTGCAGCTCGGACCTGCGTGATGGCAACCAGTCGCTGATCGAGCCGATGGACGCGGTGAAAAAGCTGCGTTTCTGGAAGACTCTGGTTGCCGTCGGCGTGAAGGAAATCGAAGCCTCGTTCCCAGCCGCCTCGCAAACCGACTTCGACTTCGTACGTACCCTGATCGAAGACAACCACATCCCCGAGGACACCACCATCCAGGTGCTGACCCAGGGCCGTGAAGACTTGATCGCACGCACCTTCGAATCCCTGCGCGGCGCCAAGAAGGCCATCGTGCACTTGTACAACGCCACGTCGCCGTCCTTCCGCCGCATCGTGTTCAACCAGGACAAGGACGGCATCAAGGCCATCGCGGTCAACGCGGCCAAGCTGTTCGTCAAATACGCCGCCCAGCAGCCGGAAACCCAGTGGACCTTCGAATACTCCCCGGAGACGTTCAGTGCCACTGAGCTGGAGTTCGCCAAGGAAGTTTGTGATGCGGTGATCGAGGTGTGGAACCCGACGCCTGAGCACAAGATGATCCTCAACCTGCCGGCTACCGTGGAATGCGCCACGCCGAATATCTATGCCGACCAGATCGAGTGGTTCGGTCGCCATATCAACCGTCGTGACAGCGTGATCATCAGCCTGCACACCCACAACGACCGTGGCACTGGCGTGGCCGCCACCGAGCTGGGCCTGATGGCCGGCGCCGACCGTGTCGAAGGCTGCCTGTTCGGCAACGGCGAGCGTACCGGTAACGTCGACCTCGTCACTGTGGCCCTGAACATGTACACCCAGGGCCTCGACCCGCAGCTGGACTTCTCCGACATCGACGGCGTGCGCAAGGTCGTCGAGGAGTGCAACCAGATCCAGGTGCACCCACGTCACCCGTACGTCGGCGACCTGGTGCACACCGCGTTCTCCGGCTCTCACCAGGACGCGATCCGCAAAGGTTTCTCCCAGCAGAAAGACGATGCGCTGTGGGAAGTGCCGTACTTGCCGATCGACCCGGCCGACATCGGCCGCAGCTACGAGGCGGTGATTCGCGTGAACAGCCAGTCGGGTAAAGGCGGCATCGCCTACCTGCTGGAGCAGGAATACGACATCAGCTTGCCGCGTCGCATGCAGATCGAGTTCAGCCAAGTGGTACAGGCCGAAACCGACCGTGTGGGCCTGGAGATGACAGCGCCGCAGATCTACGCATTGCTGCAGCGTGAGTACCTGCAAGCCAACACCCCGTACGCGCTGGTCAGCCATCGCCTGCAGGAAGAAAACGGTAACAGCTTTGTTGAGGTGGAAGTCTCCGGCAAGGGCCAGGGCGAAACCAACCTGCACTGGAAAGGCAAAGGCAACGGCGCGTTGGAAGCGCTGGTGGCAGGCCTGCCGATTGGTGTGGAGATCATGGACTACAACGAACATGCAATCGGCGCAGGCACCAACGCCAAAGCGGCGGCCTACATCGAGCTGCGTGTGAACGGTGAGCGTCCGGTGCATGGCGTGGGTATTGATGAAAACATCACCACCGCCAGCTTCAAGGCGCTGTTCAGTGCGCTGAACCGCTCGTTGAGCCAGCAGGAAGCCAAGGCGGCATAATTTACCTGCTGAAATGAGGAAGGCCCCTGGATGAGAATCCTGGGGCCTTTTTCGTCACCGGGTTTAAGTGAACTCGAATGTATCGGCGTCCAAGTTCGCGGGAAACCGCGTGCGGTAAGCCGCCAACTCCGCCGCGTCCAGACTCACTGCAAATACACCGTCCGCCTCCCCCGCACTCAGCAGGGTCTCACCCTGGAAGTCCAACACCTGGCTATCCCCAGTGTAAGCAAAGCCCTTCCCATCCGTGCCCACCCGATTCACTGCCGCCACGTAGCACAGGTTTTCAATAGCCCGCGCCGGCAGCAGCCGGTTCCAGTGTGAACGCCGCGCACCCGGCCAGTTGGCGGTGTACAGCAGCAGGTCGGTGTCCTGGGCGTCGCGGCTCCATACCGGGAAGCGCAGGTCGTAGCAAATCAACGGGCGAATACGCCAGCCCTTCAATTCGAACTGCACCTGGCGTTCGCCCGGCGTGTAGTGATTATGCTCACCCGCCATGCGGAACAGATGGCGCTTGTCGTAATGCAGCACCTCGCCATCCGGACGCGCCCACAGCAGGCGGTTGCGGTGGCTGCCGTCGGCGGCCTGGATGATCACACTGCCGGTAATCACCGCGTTGTACTTCGCCGCCTGGGCCTGGAGCCAATGATGGGTCGGGCCGTTTTCAGGCTCTGCAAGGGCTTGCGACTCCATCGAGAAGCCGGTGGTGAACATCTCCGGCAACACAATCAGGTCGGCGCCTTTGGCTTGCTCCAACAGCAGTTCGAAATGTTCGAGGTTGGCCTGGCGGTCATGCCAGGCGAGGCTGGTCTGGACCAGAGCGATGTTCAGGTCTGGCAGTGCACTCAGATCACGCATAGTTTTTCGGCCGCTTGGCGCAGCGTTTCCTCGCGTTTGGCAAAGCACAGGCGCACCAGGCGCTGGCCTTGGGGTGGGGTCTGGTAAAACACCGAAACCGGGATGGTGGCCACACCGTGTTCGCGGGTCATCCACAAGGACATGGCGACGTCATCCAGGTCCGGGCGGATCTGTGAGTAATCCACCAGTTGGAAGTAGGTACCGGTCACTCGGGTAAAGCTGAAACGGGACGGCGCCAACAGGTCGCAGAACAGGTCACGCTTGGCCTGGTAGAACGCCGGTAATTCGTCGACGTGTTCCGGGTGTTCGGCCATGAAATCGGCCAACGCGTATTGCAGTGGGGTCACGCCGCAGAAATTGACGTATTGGTGCACCTTACGCAATTCGGCGGTGAGGGCTGGCGGCGCGACGACATAGCCGGTTTTCCAGCCAGTGACGTGATAGGTCTTGCCGAAAGAGCTGACCACAAACGCGCGCTGGTAGAGTTCTTCGTGAGCCAACACGCTGACGTGAGACACGCCGTCGAATACCAAGTGTTCGTAGACTTCGTCGCTGACCAGATAGATATCACGGTCACGGATCAGTTCGGCCAATTGGTCCAGCTCGGCGCGGCTGATCAAGGCACCTGTAGGGTTGTGCGGGGTATTGAGAATGATCATGCGCGTGCGCGGTGACAGCGCCGCCTTGACCTTCTCGAAGTCGAGGGTAAAGCCGTTCAGGCTCAGTTGCACATGCACGCAGCAACCGCCAGCCAGCTCCACCGAAGGCTCATAGCTATCGTAGCTGGGGTCGAACACGATCACTTCATCGCCCGTGCGAATCACTGCCTGGATCGCGCAGAAGATCGCTTCGGTGGCGCCAGGGGTGATGGTCACTTCACTGTCGGCATTGACCGTGGCGCCGTAACTGCGGGCAATCTTGGCGGCCACCTGCTGACGCAGCACCGGCAGACCGGTCATAGGGGCATATTGGTTGTGACCGAGGGCGATGTGCTTGCCCACCGCGTCGAGCAAAGCCTGGGGGCCATTGAAGTCCGGGAAGCCCTGGGACAGGTTGAGCGCGCCGGTTTCGGCAGCGAGTTGCGACATGGTGGTGAAAATGGTCGTGCCGACATTCGGCAGCTTACTGGTGATCATCGAAAGGCCCCTGCAGGTGAGCCCCAAGTTTTAAGCTGCCAACTGCACCGGGTCAAGGCACAAACCATCGCGCACAAAAAAGGGCTCCAAAGGAGCCCTCTCTCACAACTTGAAGCTGCCGTTATTTCTTGTCACGGCGCTTTTTGTCGGCCTTCTTGTGGTGAGTCATCAAACGACGCTTCTTGTTCACCTGACGGTCAGTCAGTGTGTTCTTGTTGCCTTCGTATGGGTTCTCGCCACCTTTGAACTCGATACGGATCGGCGTACCGACCAGTTTCAAGACACGGCGGTAGGTGTTTTCCAGGTAACGCACATAGGACTTCGGCACCTTCTCGATCTGGTTACCGTGGATCACGATAATCGGCGGGTTGGCACCACCCAAGTGGGCGTAACGCAGTTTGATCCGGCGGTTGTTGACCATCGGCGGCGCGTGCTCACCAACGGCGTCTTCCAGGATCTGGGTAAGGCGATTGGTCGGCCAACGGGTGACCGCGGACTTGAACGAGTTCTGTACGGACGCGTAGAGGTTGCCCACGCCGGTGCCGTGCAGTGCCGAGATAAAGTGGATATCGGCGAACTCGACGAAAAACAGTCGGCGTTGCAGCTCGATCTTGACGAAATCGCGCTCGCTCGGCGTCATGCCGTCCCACTTGTTGATCGCGATCACCAGTGCCCGACCGGCCTCCAGGGCAAAGCCCAGCAGGTTGAGGTCGTGGTCCACCACGCCTTCGCGGGCGTCCATCACAAAGATCACCACGTTGGCGTCTTTGATCGCCTGCAGGGTTTTCACCACCGAGAACTTTTCAACTTCCTCATGGATCTTGCCGCGCTTGCGCACACCGGCGGTGTCGATCAGCGTGTACTTTTCCTCGTTGCGTTCGAAAGGGATGTAGATGCTGTCGCGGGTGGTGCCGGGTTGGTCGTAGACGATAACCCGATCTTCACCGAGCATGCGGTTGACCAGCGTCGACTTGCCGACGTTAGGGCGGCCGATGATGGCGATCTTGATACCGTCTTTTTCGCTCGGGCCAGGAATGCGCTTGGCTTCCTCGCCTTCGGCAACGATTTCCTCTTCGCCTTCTTCTTCCTCGACATCATCCTTGGGGAAATCGCGCAGGGCGATTTCCAGCATCTGGGTGATACCGCGACCGTGAGCGCCGGCGACCGGAATCGCATCGCCCAGGCCCATCGGGCTGAATTCGGCACGGGCCGCTTCAGGATCGATGTTGTCGATCTTGTTCGCGACCAGATAGGAACGCTTGTTGCGCTTGCGCAGGTGCTCGCCAATCATTTGGTCAGCAGCGGTGTAGCCCGCACGGGCGTCCACCAGGAACAACACGACATCGGCTTCTTCAATGGCGAGCAGAGACTGCTCGGCCATCTTTTCGTCCATGCCATGCTCGTCACCGGAGATACCACCGGTGTCGACAATAATGTAGGAGCGCCCTTGCCACTTTGCCTCACCGTATTGGCGATCACGGGTCAGACCGGACAAGTCGCCGACGATGGCGTCGCGAGTCCTGGTCAGGCGGTTGAACAAGGTGGACTTGCCGACGTTAGGTCGGCCCACCAGGGCGATTACGGGAACCATGCGGCTCTCCACTTCGTTATTTCAGAAAATACAAAAGCCGCTGCAGGGCAGCGGCTGGTGCTCGGGGCAGCATAATCAAATGCCGCATGCCCCGCCGAAGCGGGGCCGCCTGGGTGTTACCCCAAGCATAGTTCTTACTTGATGGTCAGGGCTTCCAGCTTGCCGCTGTTGCCAAACACATAAAGCATGTTACCCACGACCAGCGGACGCGCACGCAGGCCGTCGCTGTCGATACGCTCGCGACCCACGAAGCGACCGTCCACCTGGCTCAGCAGGTGTAGGTAGCCTTCGAAGTCACCCACGGCGACGTAGCTGGAAAACACTTCCGGTGCCGACAATTGACGGCGAGCCAAGGAGTCGTTGCTCCACAGCGCGGTAGTGGAACGTTCGTCGACACTTTCAACGGTGCCGGACGAGAGGCTTACGTAGACGCTGCCAAACCCTTGGGCGACACCGGCGTAGCTGGAAGCATCACGCTGCCAGTTAACGCGGCCGCTCTGCAGGTCCAGTGCGGCAACACGGCCCTGGTAGGTAGCGACGTAGAGGGTTTCACCGGACAGCAGCAGGCCGCCGTCGATGTCCACTACGCGGTCCAGCTCGGAGCGACCTTGCGGGATGGCCACACGGGTTTCCCAGGCCGGCACGCCGTTCTGGGTATCCAGGGCGACCACTTTACCGGTCGACAGGCCTGCAACGGCCAGATTGTTGGTCACAATCGGACCACTGGTACCGCGCAACGTCAGCACCGCTGGGGTGCTGTCGTACAACCAACGCTGTTCGCCAGTGCTGGCGTCGAGGCCGATTACACGGTCGTCCTGGGTTTGCACCACGACGATATCGCCGTTGGTGGCAGGCGGTGCGAGGACTTCACTGGTCACGCGAGCGCGCCATTTCTCTTCACCGGTGCTGGAGTCCAGGGCCACGACTTCGCCTTTCAGCGTGCCGAGCATCACCATGCCGTAACCCACGCCGACGGCGCCGGAGACTGGCAATTCGAGGTCTTTCTTCCACTTCACGTCGCCGTTCATGCGATCCATGGAGATCACCACGCCGGTCACGTCAGCGGCCACAATGTTGTCACCGTCGATTGCCGGTACCAACATGTTGTAGGTGTCGCCCTGACCGTCACCGATGGAGCGGCTCCACTGCTTTTGCAGGACCACTTCTTCCTTGAAGCTGGTCAGCTCGGCCGGAGGCAGTTCTTTTTTACTGTTGCTGCTGCAACCCGCGGCCAGAACGGCCAGAGCCAGCAATGCTGCATGTTTCCAACGGATCACGTCACGCATCCCCTTTGGCCAAGTCGTCCAGCTTGATTTGTAAGCCACCGACCGCCGCTTCATCAGACAGCGCCGCCTTGGCTTTTTGGTACGCAGCATTGGCTTCGTCGGTACGACCCAATTGGACCAACAGGTCGCCCTTGAGCTCTTCGCGAGTGGCTACAAATGCCTTGTCAGCATCGCCGTCGAGCAGTTTGAGTGCTTCGTCAGCCTTGTTCTGTGCCGCCAGTACCTGAGCCAGGCGCTGACGTGCGATTTCACCCAGGGTCGGGTTGGTCGGCTTGTCGGCGATGGCCTTCAGCTCAGCGGCGGCGTCATCCAGCTTGCCGGTGTCGACCGCGACTTTCGCGACGAACAGGCTGCCGTATTGGGCGTAGGTGCTACCGCCGAATTCATTCTTCAGCTTGCCGGCCAGGTCTGCAACCTGCGCAGGATCAGGCTTGCCGTCCGGCGTCAGGGTGGTTTCCAGCAATTGCTGATAGAGGATCGAGGCGCCTT
Source organism: Pseudomonas sp. MYb541 (assembly GCF_037479595.1). Classification (NCBI taxonomy): domain Bacteria; kingdom Pseudomonadati; phylum Pseudomonadota; class Gammaproteobacteria; order Pseudomonadales; family Pseudomonadaceae; genus Pseudomonas; species Pseudomonas sp. MYb541. The sequence continues at coordinate 105,801 of NZ_JBBGYS010000015.1, forward strand.
GGGACTGGTTAGCCTGATACTTGGTCCAGGCTTGCCAGCCGAACACCACCACTAAAGCCAGCAGACCGCCAGTAACCAGGGGCTTGCCGTTACGCTGCCACCAGTCCTTGAACTCGGCCAGTTGATCATCATCAGAACTCGACACCCCAATACTCCTTAATCGCTAAATTCGGCTGTTCGACAGCTTCAACCCTGCACGACGCAGGTGGCCAAGTGCGCAGCGAGCGCATCAAAGGCAATGTTCTGTTGCTCGCCCTGGCCACGCAGGGGTTTGAAACCTATCACTTGCTGGGCCAGCTCGTCATCGCCGAGGATCAGTGCATACAGCGCACCGCTCTTGTCGGCCTTCTTGAACTGGCTCTTGAAGCTGCCAGCGCCGGCATTGACTTGCAGGCGCAGGTTGGGCAGTTGGTCGCGAACCTTTTCGCTCAGGGCCAGGGCAGCCAGTTCGGCGGCCTCGCCAAAGGCGCACAGGTACACATCCACTTGACGGGAGATCTCTTCCGGGACCTGCTCCAGGGTTTCCAGCAGCAGGATCAGCCGCTCGATGCCCATGGCGAAGCCCACGCCGGTGGTCGGCTTGCCGCCCATCTGCTCGACCAGGCCGTCGTAACGACCACCAGCACACACGGTGCCCTGGGCGCCGAGTTTGTCGGTGACCCACTCGAACACGGTCTTGCTGTAGTAATCGAGACCGCGCACCAGCTTGGTGTTGATCACGAACGGAATACCGGCCGCATCCAGGCGAGCCTTGAGGCCCTCGAAGTGAATACGGGACTCGTCGTCCAGGTAGTCGGCCATTTTCGGCGCATTGACCAGCACGGCCTGGGTATCGGCGTTCTTGGTATCGAGGACGCGCAATGGGTTGGTCTTCAGACGGCGCTGGCTGTCTTCGTCCAACTTGTCCAGGTGGGCGGACAAGTACTCGACCAGGGCCACTTTGTAGCGGCCGCGGGATTCACTGGTGCCCAGGCTGTTGAGTTCAAGCTTGACCGCGTCGCGGATGCCCAGCAGGCCCCACAGGCGCCAGGTCAGGACGATCAGCTCGGCGTCGATGTCCGGGCCGTCGATGTTGAACACTTCCAGGCCGATCTGGTGAAACTGGCGATAACGGCCTTTCTGTGGACGCTCGTGGCGGAACATCGGGCCGATGTACCACAACTTCTGCGGCTGGCCAGCACCGGTGAGGCCATGCTCAAGTACGGCGCGAACGCACGCGGCAGTGCCTTCCGGACGCAGGGTCAGGGAGTCGCCGTTGCGGTCTTCAAAGGTGTACATCTCTTTTTCGACGATGTCGGTCACTTCACCGATGGAGCGCTTGAACAGCTCGGTGAACTCGACGATCGGCATGCGGATCTGCTTGTAACCGTAGTTATCCAGCAGGCGCGCGACAGTGCCCTCGAAATAGCGCCACAGCGGCGTCTGTTCCGGCAGGATGTCGTTCATGCCACGAATGGCTTGCAGAGACTTGCTCACATCAAATCCTTAAATTCGTTCAATCAGCCGCGCGCGATCAGCGCTGCGTCAGCCGCGACCTTTTCGGCCGCTTTCTCGCGGATCAGCTTTTCCAGCTCATCCACCAGATTGTCATTCGTCAACTTCTGCGACGGCTTGCCGTCGATGTAGATCAGGTTCGGCGTACCACCGGTCAGGCCCACATGGGCCTCTTTGGCCTCGCCCGGCCCGTTGACCACGCAACCGATCACTGCAACATCCAGCGGCACCAGCAGGTCTTCAAGGCGCAATTCCAAGTCGTTCATGGTTTTAACCACGTCGAAGTTCTGCCGCGAGCAGCTCGGGCAGGCAATGAAATTGATGCCACGGGAACGCAAACGCAGGGATTTGAGAATGTCGTAACCGACTTTCACTTCCTCTACAGGGTCTGCTGCCAGCGAGATGCGGATAGTATCGCCAATCCCTTCGGCGAGCAGCATACCGAGACCTACCGCAGATTTCACTGTGCCTGAGCGTAAACCGCCCGCTTCAGTGATACCCAGGTGCAACGGCTGCACGATTTCCTTGGCCAGCAGGCGGTAGGCTTCTACCGCCATGAACACGTCGGAGGCCTTTACGCTGACCTTGAAGTCCTGGAAATTCAGGCGTTCAAGGTGCTCAACGTGGCGCAGCGCCGATTCAACCAGCGCCGCTGGGGTAGGTTCGCCGTATTTCTTTTGCAGGTCTTTTTCCAGGGAACCGGCGTTGACGCCGATACGGATTGGAATGCCACGGTCGCGAGCCGCATCAACCACCGCACGCACACGGTCTTCACGACCGATGTTGCCCGGGTTGATACGCAGGCAGTCCACACCCAGCTCGGCCACGCGCAATGCGATCTTGTAGTCGAAGTGAATATCAGCAACCAATGGCACCTTGACCAATTGCTTGATGCGGCCAAAGGCTTCGGCAGCATCCATGTCCGGCACGGAGACGCGCACGATGTCCACGCCGGCTGCTTCCAGACGGTTGATCTGGGCAACCGTGGCGGCCACATCATTGGTGTCGCTGTTGGTCATGCTTTGTACCGCGATGGGGGCATCGCCACCCACCGGCACCGAGCCGACCCAGATCTTGCGCGATACGCGACGTTTGATTGGAGATTCGCCGTGCATGACTATTGTCCCAACTTCAGGCGAGCGGTCTCGCCACTGGTGAACGGCGCTACGTCCACAGGCTGGCCGTTGTAGGCCACTTGCGCGCCACGGGCAAAGCCCAGACGCAGCGTCAAAGGAGGCTTGCCGCCCTGGTCGAGCGTATCTCCCTTACGCTTCAGACCGCTGAACAGCACTTTGCCGTTGCCATCGGTGACTTGTGTCCAGCAGTCAGCGATGAAGGTAATCTGTACACGGCCATCACCGGCGATCAACGCTGGGGTGGTGGGCGGCGAAATCGCAGGGGCAGCGGGAGCGGCTGGAGCCGGAGTCGCTGGCGCCTGCACTGGAGCGGCCGGAGTGTGAGCCGGTGCGGCAGCAGTCGCGGCTGGCGCGGTTTCCGGTGCGGCTGGCTGCTCGGTGGCAGCCGGTGCTTCCGGCGCGGCCTGGCTTTCGGCAACGGCCTGGTCTTCTGGCTCATCCAGCGGGTGAATCTGGGTGGTGCCGTCAGCGCTCTCGACTTCGACGTGCTCCATTGCGCTGCTGGTCAAGTCCTTGGCGCGCTGGGAGGTCTGGTCTTGCCACCAGACGAAACCGCCACCAATGACCGCGATCAGCAGCAACAGGCTGACTATTCGCAAAATCGTGTGGGAAACCCGCACCGGCTCTTCGATGCGCCCCAGGCCGTGGACATTGCTGCCCTGGGAGTCGGTGCCGGTGAATTGGTCGAATTCCTGGACCAGTATGGCTTGGTCGATACCCAACAATTTGGCATAGGCACGGATATAGCCGCGGGCAAAGGTGTGCCCAGGCAGCTTATCGAACGCGCCAGCTTCCAAGTTGCCCAGGGACGTCGTGGTCAAATTGAGCTTGAGGGCCACTTCCGCCAGCGACCAACCATTGCTTTCGCGGGCCTGGCGCAAGGTGTCGCCTGGGTTTACGCGATTAGCTGCTACAACTTCCGGGTGCGCCGCTTTCATCATTGCTCCGACAGGTATTGCTGATATTCCGGCGTACCGGGATAGAGTCGTTCGAGTTGCTGGCCAAAACGTGCGGCCGTGTCGCGTTCTTCATGAACCGTCGCCAGGCGCACGCCGAGCAATAGACTACGTGCATTTTGCCCACTGAGCAGGCTAAAACGCTCGTAATAGTCACGTGCTGGCACATAATGCCTGTCATCAAAGGATATCTCAGCCATTTCGAGCAATGCCCGAGGCTGGCGACTGTTCAAATGCAGGGCTTTTTCCAGTTGCTGGCGGGCGCTGTCGCGTTGACCTAAGCGCATCGAGGTCACCCCAAGGTTCTCGAATACCCGCGAGCGCTCAGGATAGAGGGTATCAGCGCTGGCTTGCTGGAAATAAAGGGCGGCCTGGTCATAACGTTTATGCTCGAACAGGAAGCTGCCGTAATTGTTCAGCAGCCGCGGGTCGGCAGGACGGGAGGCCAGGGCCTTATGGAAATACTGTTCGGCCAGTTCAGGCTCGGCCTGGGCCTGGAACACCAACGCCAGTGCGCCATTGGCGTCGGCATCGTCGCGGTCCAGCTCCAGGGCCTTCTGCAGCGGCACTTTGGCCTGTTCGCTCATGCCTTGTCGAAGGTAACCCAAGCCCAGTTGCACATAGGCAACCCGCGCCTCGTCACGGCCTTTACCGGTTTGCAAAGGGCTCTCATGACCCGATGAAACACAACCGGCCGCGAGACCGGTAACAAGCAAAAGCAGCGCAAGGCGCAAGGGCATAGAGATCCTCTCTCAGATTCGATTCACAGCAATCAGCGGCAGATCGTCGGCGGCGTTCAACTCACGCCCGGCGATATAACGCTCGCTGCGGCGGGTGCGGTCCATCACCTGCCCTACCAATTGGCCACAGGCGGCGTCGATATCTTCACCACGGGTGGTGCGGACGGTGACGTTGTAGCCGGCCTGGTGCAGTTGATCCTGGAAACGGCGGATAGCGTTGTTGCTCGGCCGCTCGTAGCCAGAATGTGGAAACGGGTTAAACGGAATCAGGTTGATCTTGCACGGGGTGTCCTTGAGCAACTCGATCATCTCGACCGCGTGTTCGACCTTGTCGTTGATGTCCTTGAGCAGGGTGTACTCAATGGTCAACACTCGCTTCTCGCCCAACGTTGCCATATAGCGCTGGCAAGATTCGAGCAGCATCTTAAGCGGATACTTCTTGTTGATTGGCACCAATTGGTTACGCAATGCGTCATTCGGTGCATGCAGCGACAGCGCCAGGGAGACGTCGATGTGCTTGGCCAGCTCATCGATCATCGGTACCACGCCGGAGGTCGACAGGGTCACACGGCGCTTGGAGATGCCGTAGCCCAGGTCGTCCATCATCAGGTGCATGGCCGAAATGACGTTATCGAAGTTCAGCAGCGGCTCACCCATGCCCATCATCACCACGTTGGTGATGGCACGGTCGACGGTCGCCGGGACGCTGCCAAAGGATTTGTTGGCAATCCACACCTGGCCGATCACTTCGGCGGCGGTGAGGTTGCTATTGAAGCCTTGCTTGCCGGTGGAGCAGAAGCTGCAATCCAGGGCACAGCCTGCCTGGGACGAAACGCACAAGGTGCCACGTTTGCCCTGGGGAATGTACACGGTCTCGACGCAGCTGCCGGACGCCACGCGCACCACCCACTTACGGGTGCCGTCGCTGGAGATGTCCTCGCTGACCACTTCGGGACCACGGACCTCAGCAATGGCCTTGAGCTTGTCGCGCAGGGCCTTGCTGACGTTCGTCATGGCATCGAAATCGTCGACGCCAAAGTGGTGAATCCACTTCATTACCTGACCGGCACGGAAACGCTTCTCCCCGATTGAGTCGAAGAATTTCTCCATTTCCGGCTGGGTCAGACCCAGCAGGTTGGTTTTAACAGTCGATGTAGTCATGGATTCACCCTCACTCTTTAAGCCGATGCTTAGCGAGCGGTTACTTCAGTAGCAGCGAAAAAGTACGAGATTTCGCGAGCAGCGGCAGCTTCGGAGTCCGAGCCGTGTACAGCGTTGGCGTCGATGGATTCAGCGAAGTCAGCACGGATAGTGCCGGCAGCAGCTTCTTTAGGGTTGGTAGCGCCCATCAGCTCACGGTTCAGAGCGATAGCGTTTTCGCCTTCCAGAACCTGAACAACAACAGGACCGGAGATCATGAAGGCAACCAGGTCGCCGAAGAAACCACGAGCGCTGTGCTCAGCGTAGAAGCCTTCAGCTTCTGCTTTGGACAGTTGCTTGAGTTTCGAAGCTACAACCTTCAGGCCGGCTTTTTCGAAACGAGTGGTGATCTCGCCGATGACGTTTTTTGCAACAGCGTCAGGCTTGATGATGGAGAAAGTACGTTGAACAGCCATGGTGTAACTCCAGAAACGGTAATTTACGAAAAATTAAACCCGCGAATTATACGCGGGTTATTGGGTATTGCCTAACTGCGTAAAGGGAGGCGTCAGTCCTGTTCTTCTTTCCAGGCAGTCTGGATAGCTTCCAGAACCTTCTCACCACCGCGATCACGCTCATCTTCGAACCCTGGCAACGCCATGACCATGTCACGCAAAGCTACAAAGTTCAGGGAGTAAGGATCCAGATCCGGGTTGGCATCGGCCAACAGGATAGCGATCTCTTGTACATCAACCCATTTAAGACTCATGACACTTCCTTGAATCAATGCGGCGCTTCGGCGGCATGGTTGAGGGAATATTTCGGAATTTCAACGGTGATGTCTTCCGTCCCGACCTTTGCTTGACAGCTTAGACGCGAAGTCGCTTCCAGGCCCCACGCGCGGTCAAGGAAGTCCTCTTCCAGCTCGTCAGCCTCTTCCAGGCTGTTGAAGCCCTCGCGGATGACGCAGTGGCACGTGGTGCAAGCGCACACACCGCCGCAGGCGCTTTCGATCTCGATGTGGTTGTCATGGGCAACTTCGAGGATGGACTTGCCGGTCTCAGCCTCCACGACCATACCGTCCGGGCAATGCTCGGCGTGTGGCAGAAAAATGACCTGCGGCATTAATTATTCCTCGATTTCATTCAGGTTGCGTCCCGCCAGGGCGGCTTTGACCGTCTGGTCCATACGACGGGCGGCAAAGGCATCGGTCACTTGGGACAGGCGCTTGGTCTGTTGCTCGATGGCATAACCATCGTCGCCTTTCATCAGTTCGGCCAGTTCCTGCATTTGCAGGTCAATGACCATGCGCTCTTCGGCATCCAACAGGCGCTCGCCGTCAGCATCCAGCGCGCCCTGCACCGCTTCGAGCAGGCGCTGGGCGTCGACTTGCTGCTCACGCAATACACGGGCGACCTTGTCGTCACCGGCATATTGGAACGAGTCCTTGAGCATCTTGGCGATTTCACCGTCGGTGAGGCCGTAGGACGGCTTGACCTGGATGCTGGCTTCAACACCGGAGGCCAATTCACGCGCGGCGACGCTGAGCAAGCCGTCGGCGTCGACCTGGAAGGTCACGCGAATCTTCGCCGCACCCGCCACCATCGCCGGAATGCCGCGCAATTCAAAGCGCGCCAGGGAGCGGCAGTCGCTGATCAGCTCGCGCTCACCTTGCAACACGTGAATCATCATGGCCGTCTGGCCATCTTTGTAAGTAGTGAAGTCCTGGGCGCGGGCGACGGGGATGGTGGTGTTGCGTGGAATCACCTTCTCCATCAAGCCACCCATGGTTTCCAGCCCCAGGGACAGCGGGATCACGTCAAGCAAAAGCAGTTCGCTACCATCGCGCTTGTTACCGGCCAGCGTATCGGCCTGGATCGCAGCGCCAATGGCGACCACTTGATCCGGGTCGATTTCAGTCAGCGGCTGGCGACCGAAGGCCTCGGCGACGGCTTCACGCACGCGCGGCACACGGGTGGAGCCGCCGACCATGACCACGGCGCCGACGTCTTCCAGCTCGATACCGGAATCGCGCACCGCGCGGCGGCAGGCTTTCAGGCTGCGGGCAACCATCGGTTCGATCAACGCATCGAAGGCTTCGCGCGTCAGCTGGGCCGACCAGCTGCCGTAGGAAACTTCAACGCTTGCAGCATCGGTCAGCGCTTCCTTGGCCGCGCAAGCGGTTTGCAGCAGGTTGCGCTGCGCGCCCGGGTCCAAGTCGGCAGACAAGCCAGCGCTGCTGATGATCCAGCCCGCGATGGCGTGGTCGAAGTCATCGCCGCCCAGGGCGCTGTCGCCACCGGTGGCAAGCACTTCGAAGACGCCGCCGGTCAGGCGCAGGATCGAAATATCAAAGGTACCCCCGCCCAGGTCGTAAATAGCGACAAGGCCTTCGGCGTGCTGGTCCAGGCCATAAGCCACGGCCGCCGCAGTCGGTTCGTTGAGCAAGCGCAGCACGTTCAGGCCGGCGAGTTTTGCCGCGTCCTTGGTGGCTTGGCGCTGAGCGTCATCGAAATAAGCTGGAACAGTGATCACTGCGCCGACCAGTTCTCCGCCCAGGGTTTTTTCCGCGCGCTGGCGCAGCACCTTGAGGATATCGGCCGACACTTCCACCGGACTTTTCGGGCCCTGGATGGTGTCGATGAACGGCATGTGGGATTCACCGCCAACAAAGCGGTACGGCAACTGGTCGCCCAATTGCTTGACGTCGGACAGACCACGACCCATCAAGCGCTTGACCGATAGCACGGTATTCAACGGATCGGTAGACGCCGCCAGCTTGGCCGACTCACCGACTTCGATGCGGTCGGCGTGGTAGCGAACGGCAGACGGCAGAATCACCTGGCCATCAGCGTCGGGCAACGGCTCGGACAGGCCGCTGCGCAAGGCAGCAACCAGGGAATTGGTGGTGCCCAGGTCAATCCCGACCGCCAGGCGACGCTGGTGCGGTTGAGGACTTTGGCCGGGTTCGGCGATTTGCAGTAGGGCCATGGTAATCAGGTCTTATCTGTCTATCAGGCGTGCATCACGGGCAGCACACTGGGTTAATCGTCGAGGCGCTCTTCTAGCTGGCGCACTTCGTAGGTGAGCTTGTCGAGGAACTGCATGCGCCGCATCAGGCGTTCGGCCTGTTCGCGTTGCGCTGCATCGTTCCAACAGGCTGCGAAGCTTTCGTTGAGCTCGTCCTGGGCGGTTTTCAGACGACGCTTGAAGACTGCGACGCCGGCCAGATCGGCCTCGTCCTGCAAGTCTTCGAGTTCTTCGCGCCACTGCATCTGCTGCATCAAGAAGTCCGGGTCGTGAACCGTGACTTCCAGCGGCAACTCGCCCCCATTCATCGCGAGCAGGTAACGCGCGCGCTTGGGGGGGCTTTTGAGCGTCTGATAGGCTTCGTTGAGGCTGGCCGATTGCTCCAGTGCCAGGCGTTGCTCACGCTCGGAGGCGTCAGCGAAGCGGTCCGGATGCACGCCACGCGCCAGTTCTCGGTAGCGCGTGGCAAGCTGCTCAAGGTCCAGCCGAAAGCTCGGCTGCAGCTCGAATAAAGCGAAATGACAAGGAGTACCCACGAATAGCCTCAGATGTTGAAGCTTTCGCCGCAGCCACATTCACCGCGCACGTTGGGATTGTTGAACTTGAAGCCTTCGTTCAACCCTTCCTTGACGAAATCGAGCTCGGTGCCGTCCAGGTAGGTCAGGCTTTTAGGGTCGATGATCACTTTCTCGCCGTGACTTTCGAACACCTGGTCTTCCGCAACCACCTCGTCGACAAACTCCAGCACGTAGGCAAGGCCGGAGCAGCCTGTGGTGCGAACACCCAGACGAATCCCCTCACCTTTACCGCGCCCATTCAGGGAGCGGCGAATGTGCTGTGCAGCCGCTTCTGTCATGCTGATAGCCATCGTTGACTCCTTACTCGTCGCCAAATGCTTAGATCAAGCCTTTCTTCTGCTTGTAGTCGCGAACGGCCGCCTTGATGGCGTCTTCTGCGAGTACCGAGCAGTGGATTTTCACCGGCGGCAGGGCCAGTTCTTCGGCCAGCTGGGTGTTGCTGATGGTGACAGCCTCATCCAGGGTCTTGCCTTTCATCCATTCGGTCGCCAGGGAGCTGGAGGCGATGGCCGAACCGCAGCCGTAGGTCTTGAACTTGGCGTCTTCGATAACGCCATTGTCGTTGACCTTGATCTGCAGGCGCATCACATCGCCGCACGCCGGGGCGCCGACCATGCCGGTGCCGACATCAGGGTCTTCCGCGTCCATCTTGCCGACGTTACGCGGGTTTTCGTAGTGGTCGATGACCTTTTCGCTGTAAGCCATGGTACTGAATCCTCACTCATCAGGGCCGCTCTGGAACCCTGTAGAAACGCCTGCGTTTTCCGCCACGTTCCTACAGAGCTGGGGTGGCGGCTTCTATAGTTAGTGTGCCGCCCACTCGATCTTGGAAATATCAACACCGTCTTTGTACATGTCCCACAGCGGCGACAGAACGCGCAGCTTGTTGACGGCTTCGCAGACTTTCTGCGCGGCGTAGTCGACTTGCTCTTCGGTGGTGAAGCGGCCGAACGTAAAGCGGATCGAGCTATGCGCCAGTTCGTCGTTGCGGCCCAGGGCGCGCAGTACGTACGAAGGCTCAAGGGACGCCGAGGTGCAGGCCGAACCGGACGAAACTGCCAGATCCTTGAGCGCCATGATCAGCGACTCGCCTTCGACGTAGTTGAAACTCAAATTCAGGTTGTGCGGTACTCGGGCGGTCATGCTGCCGTTGATGTACAGCTCTTCAAGGTTCTCGACCTGCTTGTAGAAGCGGTCGCTCAGGGCCTTGATGCGCACGTTTTCGGCAGCCATGTCTTCCTTGGCTACACGGAAGGCTTCGCCCATGCCGACGATCTGGTGGGTTGCCAGTGTGCCCGAACGCATGCCGCGCTCGTGACCGCCGCCGTGCATGGTGGCTTCGATGCGCACGCGAGGCTTGCGGCTCACGTACAGGGCGCCGATGCCTTTAGGGCCGTAGGTCTTGTGGGCAGAGAACGACATCAGGTCGACTTTCAGTTTCGACAGGTCGATGTCGACCTTGCCAGTAGACTGAGCAGCGTCGACGTGCAGCAGGATGCCCTTCGAGCGGGTCAGCTCGCCGATGGCCGCGATGTCGTTAATGGTGCCGATTTCGTTGTTCACGTGGATCACGGAAACCAGGATGGTGTCTTCACGCAGGGCCGCTTCGATCATGGCCGGGGTGACAATACCGTCGGTGGTTGGCTCGAGGTAGGTGACCTCGAAACCTTCACGCTCCAGTTGGCGCATGGTGTCGAGGACAGCCTTGTGCTCAATCTTGGTGGTGATCAGGTGCTTGCCCTTGGTCGCATAGAAATGCGCCGCGCCCTTGATTGCCAGGTTGTCAGACTCGGTAGCACCGGAGGTCCAGACGATTTCCCGTGGGTCGGCGTTGACCAGGTCAGCGACTTGGCGACGAGCGTTCTCGACCGCTTCCTCGGCTTTCCAACCGAATACGTGGGAACGGGAGGCCGGGTTGCCGAAGTTTCCGTCAACCAGGAGGCATTCGCTCATCTTTTGCGCGACACGCGGATCAACCGGGGTGGTCGCTGAGTAATCAAGGTAAATCGGCAATTTCATGGACTTTCTCCTAAATCAGGCTGGCTGGCGTGCCGTTAGCTCTTCGGCTGTCACTCGACGGCGGACGCTTCGATCTTGTCCAGACGCGGCGCCTTGGTGTTGCAACGGCGCTGGTCCTGACGCTGGGCTACTTCTTGCACCTCACGGCGAGTCACAAGATCAGCCAAGCTGATACCACTCAAAAACTCATGGATCTGCAGGCTCAAGTCACACCACAGGTGGTGTGTCAGGCAGGTGTCGCCGGCGTGGCAGTCACCCAGGCCCTGGCATTTAGTGGCGTCGACGGACTCGTTGACCGCGTCGATCACCTGAGCCACCTGGATACCCTGCATGTCGCGGGACAACTGATAGCCGCCGCCTGGGCCGCGGACACTGGAAACCAGGTTGCTACGGCGCAACTTGGCAAACAGTTGCTCGAGATAGGACAGGGAAATGCCTTGGCGCTCGGAGATATCGGCCAGGGACACGGGCCCAGTTTGCGCGTGCAAAGCCAGGTCGAGCATGGCAGTTACCGCGTATCGGCCTTTTGTAGTCAGTCTCATGGACAATTACCAAGGTGTTTCAGAATGTGGGCAAGTATGCGATTCCCGAGTATTTAAGTCAACTATAAGACCTAGTACTTTAGTCAGGATTACCCGTAAAAAGGGCGCGCGAATCATAGCAGGATGGGGCGAGGACGAACAGCGAGAACAGGGGCGGATGGAGATCGCTGGATCAACGGAGATCAAAATGTGGGAGGGGGCTTGCCCCTCCCACAGAAAGGCCTCAACCGGCCTTGGACGCAGCTTCATCCTTGATCTCGGCGAAGTCTTCTTCGCGCAGCTCAGGCAGATCCTTCGCACAGTACGGACTGCCCAGGTCCTTCAGCGCACCGCACATGCCATCCAGCTTGCCGTCCACCGCTTGCAGGTGATCCAGCAACTGGCCAATGGCTCGCGCCACCGGGTCAGGCATGTCTTCGCTGACGCCATAGGCATCGAAGCCGATCTTCTCAGCCATGGCCTTGCGCTTGGCTTCCTGCTCGTCGCCGACTTCCGGCTTGACGATGATTCGGCCAGGAATACCTACAACGGTTGCACCTGGCGGCACAGCCTTGGTCACCACCGCATTGGAGCCGACCTTGGCGCCCGCGCCGACAGTGAACGGGCCGAGCACTTTCGCGCCCGCACCTACCACCACACCATCACCCAGAGTTGGGTGGCGCTTGCCCTTGTTCCAACTGGTCCCGCCCAAGGTCACACCCTGATAAAGGGTCACGTCATCGCCGATCTCGGCAGTCTCGCCAATCACGATGCCCATGCCATGGTCGATGAAAAAACGACGACCCACCTTGGCACCGGGATGAATCTCGATCCCAGTCATCCACCGCCCGAAGTTCGACACCAACCGCGCCAGCCATTTCCAACCCATACCCCACAGGGCACCGGACAGGCGGTGAATCCAGATGGCATGCATGCCCGGGTAGCAGGTCAGCACTTCAAAGGCGTTGCGCGCCGCCGGGTCACGGTGGAAAACACTCTGGATATCTTCTCGCAAACGCTCGAACATTTTTAATCCTTCCGCTTAAGAAGCTCGCCACGGGCCGCTTTCTGGGTTTCCGTGAGAATGCCACGCAATATGTTCATTTCTGCCCGGCTGACCGAGCTGCGTCCGTAAAGGCGACGCAGGCGTGCCATCAAATGCCGTGGTTTTTCCGGATCGAGGAATTCGATGGCCACCAGGGTTTGCTCCAGGTGTTCATAGAACCGCTCCAGTTCGTCCATGGTGGCCAACTCGCCACTTTTGGTCGACGCGACCTCTTCCTTCTCTACCTTGCTCGGCTGACCCGCAGCGGCCAGCCAGGCCATGCGCACTTCGTAGGTCAACACCTGCACCGCCGCCCCGAGGTTCAGCGAGCTGAACTCAGGGTCCGATGGGATGTGCACATGGTAATGACATCGCTGCAGCTCTTCATTGGTCAGGCCGGAGTCCTCACGACCAAAGACCAAGGCGATTTCAGCGCCGCCGGCGGCTTCTTCGACCACTTTGGTGCCGCATTCACGCGGATCCAGCAGCGGCCAAGGGATGCGACGGTCGCGGGCACTGGTGCCGAGCACCAGGTTGCAGCCGACCAAGGCGTCTTCCAAGGTGGCGACAACCTGGGCTTTTTCCAGGATGTCATTGGCGCCGGACGCACGGGCATCAGCCTCGTGGTGCGGGAACACACGCGGTTCGACCAGCACCAGGCGCGTCAGCCCCATGTTTTTCATGGCTCGCGCCACCCCGCCGATGTTGCCGGGATGACTGGTATTGACCAAGACGACACGAATGTTTTGCAGCAAGGGAGGCGCTCTCGGACACGGGAAAGGGGAGCAAATCTTACAGAACAGCCTAAGGTTATGCCATGAAAGCTAACGTCGTCCTTCACCTGAAGAAAGTTTCTGCTAGAATGCTCGGCTTTCTTTAACAACCTTAGGTGACACATCCATGCAGCCCATGCTGAATATCGCGCTGCGCGCCGCCCGCAGCGCCAGTGAATTGATCTTCCGCTCCATCGAGCGCCTGGATACCATCAAGGTCGACGAAAAAGACGCCAAGGATTATGTATCCGAGGTGGATCGCGCCGCCGAACAGAAAATCATCGATGCCCTGCGCAAGGCCTACCCTACCCACGGCATCCTCGGTGAAGAAACCGGCTTGCACAAAGGCAGCGGCGAAGGCGAAGACTATCTGTGGATCATCGACCCACTGGATGGCACCACCAACTTCCTGCGCGGCATCCCGCACTTTGCCGTGAGCATCGCGTGCAAATACCGCGGTCGCCTGGAACACGCCGTTGTCCTGGACCCAGTGCGCCAGGAAGAATTCACCGCCAGCCGTGGCCGTGGCGCCCAGCTGAACGGTCGCCGCCTGCGTGTCAGCGGTCGCACCAGCCTGGACGGCGCCCTGCTGGGTACCGGCTTCCCGTTCCGTGACGACCAGATGGACAACCTGGAAAACTACCTGGGCATGTTCCGCGCCCTGGTTGGCCAGACCGCTGGCATTCGTCGCGCCGGCGCAGCGAGCCTGGACCTGGCTTATGTGGCTGCTGGTCGTTTCGATGCGTTCTGGGAGTCGGGCCTGTCCGAGTGGGACATGGCTGCAGGCGCCCTGCTGATCCAGGAAGCAGGCGGCTTGGTGAGCGACTTCACGGGCGGTCACGATTTCCTTGAGAAAGGCCACGTCGTTGCCGGCAACACCAAATGCTTCAAGGCAGTACTGACGGCCATCCAGCCGCACCTGCCTGCATCGCTGAAGCGCTAAGCGAGCGAGCACAAAAAAGCACCCCAAGGGGTGCTTTTTTTATGCCTGTAGAACCGGTTACTGCTGGTTCTGACCCAGGATCAGGCGACCCTCTTTGTCGACTGGAATCTGGCTGCCAGGGTCACGCTCCATACGCACGGAACCTTCCTTGCCATCCAGGTTGTAACGCACGTCGTACCCGACCACCTTGTCGCTGATGTCGTTGACGGTGTTACAACGGGTTTGCGTGGTGGTGTAGGTATCGCGGTTCTGCATGCCTTCCTGAACCTTGTTACCGGCGTAACCGCCGCCCACCGCGCCGGCTACAGTCGCCAGCTTCTTGCCATTACCACCACCGATCTGGTTGCCCAGCAAACCACCCGCCAGGGCGCCTACGACCGTACCGGCGATTTGATGCTGATCCTGCACCGGACGCTGCCGGGTCACGGTGACGTCCTTGCAGACCTCACGGGGAGTTTTTATCTGGGTTTTAACCGGCTGCACCGCCAGCACTTGCGCATACTCAGGGCCGCTTTTTACCAGGCTGTAGGTGGCAACAGCACCCCCGGCAGTCACACCGACAGCACCCAATACCGCACCAACCAGCAACGACTTGTTCACGTGAACCTCCTGACCATCACAAGCGGACCGAAACGTCCGCGCTATACCCAGCCTTGGAGCAAAAAAAAAGGCGCGAGTTCAATACTCGCGCCTTTCTTGTCACAGCCGATCAACAAACGCCCATCAAGGACGGTCGTCAACCTCCTTGCCAGTGCTGGCCGGAGGGATCAGGTCTTCGCTGTTGAGGTTCAGCCAGATCAGCACCACGTTGGCGATGTAGATCGACGAGTAGGTGCCCGCCAGAACGCCGATGAACAGCGCCAAGGAGAAGCCCCACAGGTTGTCGCCACCGAAGATCATCAGCGCAGCGATCGCCAGCAAAGTGGAGATCGACGTCGCCATGGTCCGCAGCAGGGTCTGGGTGGTCGAGACGTTGATGTTTTCGATCAGCGACGCCTTGCGCAGTACACGGAAGTTCTCACGAACCCGGTCGAATACCACGATGGTGTCGTTGAGGGAGTAACCAATGATCGCCAATACAGCGGCCAGTACGGTCAGGTCGAACGTGATCTGGAAGTACGCCAGGATACCCACGGTGACGATCACGTCATGGATCAGCGACACAATGGCGCCGACACCGAACTTCCACTGAAAGCGGAACGCCAGGTAGATCATGATGCCGACCAGCGCCATCAGCATGCCGAGGCCGCCCTGGTCGCGCAGTTCTTCACCGACCTGCGGACCCACGAACTCGACACGCTTGACCGACGCAGGGTTGTCGCCGCCGACCTTCTGCAAGGCCTCGGCCACCTGGTGACCCAGTTGCGGGTCTTCGCCAGGCATACGCACCAGCAGGTCGGTGGTGGCACCAAAGCTCTGCACGATGGCTTCGTGATAGCCGGCCTTGACCAGCTCGTTGCGCACCAGGGTCACATCGGCCGGTTTCTCGTAGGTCAGCTCGATGAGCGTACCGCCGGTAAAGTCCAGACCGTAGTTCAGGCCCTTATGGAACCAGCTGAACAACGCCAGAACGGTAAGGAGCACGGTGACGCCGAACGCAACGTTGCGAACGCCCATGAAGTTGATTGTACGTAACATGGCAGCCCCTTAAATCCACAACTTCTTGAAGTCACGCCCGCCATAGATCAGGTTGACCATTGCGCGGGTCACCATGATGGCCGTGAACATCGAGGTAAAGATACCGAGGGACATGGTCACCGCAAAGCCCTTGACCGGGCCGGTACCCATGGCGAAGAGAATCCCACCCACCAACAATGTGGTCAGGTTGGAGTCGAGAATCGCGGTAAATGCCCGGCCGAAGCCTTCGTTGATTGCACGCTGTACGGTCATGCCATTGGCGATCTCTTCACGAATCCGCGAGAAGATCAGTACGTTGGCATCTACCGCCATACCCATGGTGAGTACGATACCGGCGATACCTGGCAAGGTCAGCGTAGCGCCCAGCAGCGACATCAGGGCCAGCAGCATGACCATGTTGCCCGCCAGGGCCACGGTGGCGATAACACCGAAGAAGCGGTAGATGGCGATGATGAACAGGGACACGAATAGCATGCCCCACAAGGCCGCGTCGATACCCTTGGTGATGTTGTCGGCACCCAGGCTCGGGCCGATGGTACGTTCTTCAGCGAAGTACATTGGGGCAGCCAGGCCACCGGCACGCAGCAGCAGGGCCAGTTCCGAGGATTCGCCCTGGCCGTTCAAGCCAGTGATACGGAACTGAGCACCCAGTGGCGACTGGATGGTCGCCAGGCTGATGATCTTCTTCTCTTCCTTGAAGGTCTGAACCGGCACGTCTTTCTCGACGCCGTTGACCATCTGCTTGGTATAGGTGGTCACCGGGCGTTGCTCGATGAAGATCACCGCCATGCTGCGACCGACGTTGCTGCGCGTGGCGCGGCTCATCAGTTCGCCGCCATGGCCATCCAGACGGATGTTCACTTCAGGGGTGCCATGCTCGCCAAAACCAGCCTTGGCGTCAGTCACCTGGTCACCGGTGATGATCAAGCCACGCTCGATCAACGCAGGAGGACGGTTGCCTTCGCGGAACTCGAACTCTTCGGAAGTGGCGCGAGTAGCACCCGGCTCAGCCGCCAGACGGAATTCCAGGTTGGCGGTTTTACCCAGGATACGCTTGGCTTCAGCGGTGTCCTGTACGCCCGGCAGTTCAACCACGATACGGTTGGCACCCTGGCGCTGAACGATTGGCTCAGCCACACCCAGTTCGTTGACGCGGTTACGTACCGTGGTCAAGTTCTGCTTGATGGAGTATTCACGGATTTCCGCCAGCTTGGCCGGGGTCATCGCCAGACGCAGTACAGGTTGACCGTTGAGGTCGGCCGGTACGATGTCGAAATCGTTGAAGTTCTTGCGGATCAGTGCACGGGCCTGTTCGCGGGAAGCTTCGTCAGAGAAGCCCAGCTGGATGGCACCGTTGAGCTGCGGCAGGCTGCGATAACGCAGGCGCTCTTTACGCAGCAGGCTCTTCACGTCGCCTTCGTAGACCTTCAGTCGAGCGTCGAGGGCTTTGTCCATGTCGACTTCCAGCAGGAAGTGCACGCCACCGGACAAGTCCAGACCCAGCTTCATCGGGTGCGCGCCAATCTTGCGCAGCCAGGTTGGCGTGGTCTGCGCCAGGTTGAGCGCGACAACATAGTCGTCACCCATGGCCTTGCGCACGACATCTTTGGCCGGCAATTGGTCTTCTGCCTTGGTCAGGCGCAGCAAGCCGCCCTTCGCATCAGCTGCCAACGTTGCTGCCTTGACCTGGATACCCGCGTCAACGAGCGCTTTGCTCGCGCGTTCCAGATCGGCCTGATTGACCTGCAGCGAAGTGCTGGCGCCAGTGATCTGGATCGCCGGGTCATCAGGATAGAGATTGGGAGCGGAATAAATAAAACCGATCGCCAGCACCGCCAGGATCAGTACGTATTTCCACAGAGGGTATTTGTTCAGCATCACGCCGCCCGCTTATAACGCGGGGCGCCTTGCGCGCCCCGTCGATTGGTAAAGGTTGTTACTCAGATCGCTTTGAGCGTGCCTTTTGGCAGCGTGGCGGCGATGGCGCCCTTCTGGAACTTCATTTCTACGGTGTCGGAAACTTCCAGAACCACGAAAGCATCGGAAACCTTGGTGATCTTGCCGGCGATGCCGCCAGTGGTTACAACTTCGTCACCTTTCTGCAGGCTGCCCAGCAGGTTTTTCTGCTCTTTGGCGCGCTTGGCCTGTGGACGCCAGATCATCAGGTAGAAGATGACCAGGAAGCCGACCAGGAAAATCCACTCGAAACCACCGCCCATAGGGCCGGCAGCAGCAGGCGCAGCGGCATCAGCCATGGCGTTAGAGATAAAAAAGCTCATTTAGCACTCCAGTTGCAAATAGTGAATCTTAGGGTCGGAAAACTCAGTCCAAGGGCGGCACAGGGAGCCCGCGCTTGGCATAGAAGGCATCGACGAAGGCGGCCAATGTACCCTGTTGAATAGCCTCGCGCAAACCAGCCATCAGGACTTGGTAGTGACGCAAATTGTGGATGGTATTCAACATGCTACCCAGCATTTCCCCACACTTGTCCAGATGGTGCAGATAAGCACGGGAGAAGTTCTGGCAGGTGTAGCAATCACAGGTGGGATCCAGCGGCGAATCATCATGGCGATGGAACGCGTTACGGATCTTCAGCACGCCTGTATCGATGAACAGATGCCCATTGCGGGCATTACGGGTTGGCATCACGCAATCGAACATGTCCACACCGCGGCGCACACCCTCTACGAGATCTTCCGGTTTGCCAACGCCCATAAGGTAACGAGGTTTGTCAGCCGGCATCAGGCCCGGCAGGTAATCCAGCACCTTGATCATTTCGTGCTTGGGCTCGCCCACCGACAAACCGCCGATGGCCAGGCCGTCAAACCCGATTTTGTCCAAGCCTTCCAGCGAGCGTTTGCGCAGGCTTTCGTGCATGCCGCCCTGGACGATACCGAACAGCGCAGCGGTGTTATCGCCGTGGGCATTCTTCGAACGCTGGGCCCAACGCAGGGACAACTCCATGGAGATCCGCGCGACGTCTTCGTCAGCCGGGTACGGCGTGCACTCGTCGAAAATCATCACGATGTCGGAGCCCAAGTCACGCTGAACCTGCATCGACTCTTCCGGACCCATGAACACTTTGGAACCGTCCACCGGCGAGGCGAAGGTCACGCCCTCCTCCTTGATCTTGCGCATGGCGCCCAAGCTGAACACCTGGAAACCACCCGAGTCGGTCAGGATCGGGCCTTGCCATTTCATGAAGTCATGCAGGTCGCCATGCTTCTTGATCACTTCCGTGCCCGGGCGCAGCCACAGGTGGAAGGTGTTGCCGAGGATGATCTCGGCGCCGGTGGCGACGATGTCACGCGGCAGCATGCCTTTGACGGTGCCGTAGGTGCCGACCGGCATGAAAGCCGGGGTCTCGACGGTACCGCGTGGGAAGGTCAAACGGCCGCGGCGAGCTTTACCATCCGTGGCCAGCAATTCAAACGACATACGACTCATGATTGCTCCTCTGGGCCCGCTTCTTTAGGGGCAGTCGGCGCCGGATTGCGGGTGATAAACATCGCATCACCGTAGCTGAAAAAACGGTACTCGTTGGCGATGGCGGCTTGATAAGCGGCCATGGTTTCCGGGTAACCGGCAAATGCCGAAACCAGCATCAACAGCGTGGATTCGGGCAGATGGAAGTTGGTCACCAAGCAATCGACCACATGGAATGGCCGGCCTGGGAAGATAAAGATATCGGTGTCGCCGCTGAACGGCTTGAGCACGCCATCACGGGCCGCGCTTTCCAACGAGCGCACACTGGTGGTGCCCACTGCGACTACGCGTCCGCCACGCGCCTTGCACGCCGCGACAGCGTCCACCACTTCCTGGCTGACTTCCAACCACTCGCTGTGCATATGATGGTCTTCGATGTTATCCACACGCACCGGCTGAAACGTGCCGGCCCCCACGTGCAGGGTCACATAGGCGGTCTCGACGCCCTTGGCGGCAATCGCATCGAGCAGCGGTTGGTCGAAGTGCAGGCCTGCGGTCGGTGCAGCAACGGCGCCGAGGCGCTGGGAGTAAACCGTCTGATAGCGTTCGCGGTCCGAGTCTTCGTCGGGGCGGTCTATATAGGGAGGCAACGGCATATGGCCGACGCGCTCCAGCAGCGGCAATACCTCTTCGGCAAACTTGAGTTCGAACAGCGCATCATGACGCGCCACCATCTCGGCTTCGCCACCGCCATCGATCAGTATGGAGGATCCCGGTTTCGGCGACTTGCTCGAACGCACATGGGCCAGTACGCGATGACTGTCCAGTACTCGCTCAACCAGAATTTCAAGCTTGCCACCAGATGCTTTCTGGCCAAACAGCCGCGCCGGAATCACCCGGGTGTTGTTGAACACCATCAGATCGCCAGGGCGCAAATGCTCAAGCAAATCAGTGAATTGACGGTGTGCGAGGACGCCACTCACCCCGTCCAGGGTCAGCAGTCGACTGGCGCGACGCTCGGCCAAAGGGTGGCGAGCGATCAGCGAATCAGGGAGTTCAAAAGTAAAGTCAGCAACGCGCATGATGGAGTTCGTCTAGCAGGGCCGGGAAGTCTAGCGGAATTAGTCAAAATTGACCATGAAAGGTGATTGACCAACGGTAATCTCATCTCTATACTTCGCCGCCATTGAGCCCTGATGGCGGAATTGGTAGACGCGGCGGATTCAAAATCCGTTTTCGAAAGGAGTGGGAGTTCGAGTCTCCCTCGGGGCACCATCTTAAAAAAAGACCTTGAAATTCAAGGTCTTTTTTTCGCCTGTAAAAAAGTGCATCACCTGCAAAGTTGTTCTTTTGTGAGCGGTGCACCACTCCAAACCCCTCTCCAGGCGCGCTCTGACACGCCCTGTCAGCGCAATGCCTGCCTACCATTCATCGCGCACTCACAAGCCTCTAGCAGCTACTGGAGAGCGCTCAGCGCGTCGAACACATTTGGGTGCCAGCACTACCGAGCATGTATGAAAAACCAGATTAATGCGGCGCTGAAAGCACCGATGAAGTGATCACTCCGAGTATTTGGGGA